>NZ_DAMBTF010000011.1:0-108321 GCF_032054185.1 Proteiniclasticum sp. | reverse complement strand
AGTTTGCGGACACTGGACACCGTCAGTTTTCAGACATTTAAATTCAGCATTAACAGTTTGATTGTAAAAATAATCTCAATATTATAAAATATAGTTTAAGGGACTTATTACAAACATTAATGAATACATATTTGAGGATGAGAAATATCTTTTAAAGTCTCTTTTTTTACGTATAAATGTATTCGTTTACAAAAAATAATTGATAATTACATAAAAGATTGGAAGTTGCGTTTTGGTGAATGTAATAATGATTACCATAATGATTCAAATGATGTTTTATTAAATAGATTGAGAATATTACTATAACAACTTTCAATTGAAGGATAGATTCTATACTGGTTACCGAGAATATTTTATTGGATTGCAATTGAAAGATTAGCTGGGATGTAGTTTATTCGAGAAGTCCATATTAGAAAGAGGTGGCAGAATCAGAAGTACTGTTCAGGTATACGAGATTATTTGGTCTATATCAGTACCAAAACTGTAAAATCCAAAACTGCTCTTAAAATGTTTGGCAAAGGAAAACCAGTCAAGTGGGTAAAAGAGAAGGCTCTCTTGTAACATCCCTGTTGATGAAAAATAGAATGCAATGAAAGAGGGGTTAGTGTATTGAGTATAAATCCGAAGTTTGAGGTTGGAGATAACGTAAAGTTAGTCACTTCCGGTAAAATTGGAACAATCAATAAAGTGATAAAAGGAAATTCTGAGTATGCATATAAAATTATGATCGATGGTGTATCAAAAACACTCAATGAGAAATATCTTGAGCTTTATGCAGATACAGAAAATGAGATTGTTCAGATATTTGAGTCGGGTTTGTTCGGTAATGCAGATGACCTGGCGCTATTTGAAACCTGGTTCAGACTGAAGAAACCTATTGAGGGGAATCTATACAGTTATCTTGGAAGCAGGACTCTCTTTAATCCTTATCAGTTCAAACCCCTATTAAAATTTATATCTCCAAGCTCTGAAGAAAGGCTTTTCATTGCTGATGAAGTCGGTGTGGGAAAAACTATAGAGACAGGATTACTTCTGATGGAGCTTCTGGCAAGAGGTAGGATTGACAGGAATCAGCCAGTTCTAATTGTATGTCCAAATGTCCTTGGACCTAAGTGGGTAAAGGAAATGGATAGTAGATTTAATCTTAAGTTTCATCTCCATGACGGTAAAAGTCTTGAGAATATGTTCAAAATACTAAGAGAAAGTAAGCATATGCAGAACCCCTGGGGAATAGTCAGTATTCAGCTTATAAGAACAGCTAAATTTATGAAGTATTTAGAAGAGTTTGCGGCAAGCAGATTGGATCCTTTATGGTCACTTGTAGTAGTTGATGAGGCTCACCATATGAGAAACAATGGAACGGAGAGTAATCAGGTTGGACATCTGATGAGTGCATTGGCTCAGATGATGGTTATGCTAAGTGCTACACCACTGAATCTGAGAGATGAAGATCTGTTTAATCAGATGAATATTTTAAATCCTGCACTCTTTCCAGATAAGCAGACATTTGAAGCTCTTATTGCGCCAGTAAAATCTCTGAATAAAATTCGGAGACTCATTTCAATGCGTGACATGAAATATAATGGAGAAATCTCCAGAGAGATCCATCAGTTATCATCTGAAGGGGTTGGAATGATTATCAGAAGTCATTCTGGTGTCTTGGAACTTGAAGCCAGAATTAATGGAAGTCGACAGTTAAGTAGTGAAGAGGTTGCTTATTATGACCGAATGCTTACTTCCTTAAGCCCTCTGGATAGCTCTTTCACAAGAACGTTGAAAAGGGAGTCCATGAGTCACCGAGTTACTAGAGATGTCATTAAAGTACCTGTTCAGTTAAGTGAAAGGGAGTATGCCTTCTATCTTAAAACCATTGAAGCCGTTCAGGAAGCTTATCTGGAGATGGGAGGAAATCCTGTCGCTCTCGGTTTTATAACCAATATGCCTATGAGAATGCTTACCAGTTCCATCCCAGCTATGAAAGATTACTTGCATTGGGCGGTTGAATCAGACCAGATTGTTGAGGATAATCCTTTTGATGAAGAAGATGAAGATGAGATCATACAGCATCGACTTAGTCCTGAGCTGAGGAAAATCTTCAAACAGCTGATAGAGGAAAGCGCGATTCTCGCGCATGAAGATACTAAAATGGATAAGCTTGAAGAAGTGGTTGATCGAATGATGCTTGAGTTGGATAACAAGCAGATCATAATCTTCTCTTTCTTTAGAAGAACACTGAAATATCTTAAGGAAAGACTTAATAAGCAAGGCTATCGGGCTGAAATCATATCTGGAGAGGTTCCTCTGACGACCACTAACGGTGTGACTGGTCGATATGAAATCATGGAAAAATTCAAGAATAAAGAAATTGATATACTGTTATCAAGTGAAGTCGGAGGAGAAGGTCTTGATTTCCAATTTTGTCAGGCTCTCATAAATTATGATATGCCATATAACCCTATGAAAATAGAACAAAGAATAGGACGACTCGACCGTTTCGGGCAGATGGCAGATAAAGTCATCATCGCGAATATGTACCTTAAAGACACAGTGGATGAAAAAATATACCATCTACTATATGACAGAATACAGCTTATAGAGGACAGTGTCGGATTTATGGAACCGATTATTGGTCAGCAGCTGGCAGATCTTCAGAAGGGGATATTTGAAAACTCTCTGACAGAAGAACAGATTGAGAAACGAACATTAGAAATTGAAATTGCACTGGCGCAGTCTAAAATTGAGAATGAAAGATTTGAAAATGGAAGAAACGAACTTCTCGGTGAAGACAAAATTTCAGAGACTATTGCGAATATGACCATGACCGATTTCGTGAAACCTGTAGACTCCATGAGACTGACTAAAATTTTTCTGGAAAATCTGGATAACTGCCATTTCACGGAAATTGAAGAAGATTTCTGTGAAATAACCGTAAGCCCTTCCTTGTCTGTAGATATAGAAGAATACGCAAAGCTTCCGGGATGTGAACATTCACTGGAGGAACTCCAACCTTTGCTTAAGAAAAAGAACAAAGTCCCTGTGGTGTTCAATGGGCAGAAATCGCTCGAGAGACCAGGCGCTGTGTTTCTTCCGCCTTCAGGACACTGGATGAAATTCATATTGGGATATATGGAGCAGAATGAGCGGATATTTAAAGTGTTTCAGCTGAAAGGCGGAGGTTCGGATTTTGGCCTAGATTTTGGTGAGTACTTTGTTCCGATTTTTGAAGTGGAATTCGACGGATTCAGAAAAGAACTTAATCTATCAGCAGTACCAATAAATCTTACTACAAATGACATTCCTGATCTTGATTTCACGTCCTTTATGAGGTTACTTGGACACAAGTCATATGGGGAAGGTAAAGTTATTGTAAATCCAGATGATTTGGAAGATATTCTGGATAATACGAGAAATGCGCTTGAACTTCAAATGGAAACCAAACTAGAAAATTTTAGAAATCAGAACAGATTTATTATCGAGAGCAAAGTTAATTCACTTAGAAAGGGATACGAAGTTCGTCTTGAGAGAATGGAAAAAAGGTTGGACAATCATATTCTTTCATCAAATCGAGAGGGCAGAAGCCCAAGTGAAGAATTTATTCGATTGTTAAATGGACAGATTGAAAAGGATAAAAAAAGAACGGAAGACAAAATCAGCAGATTGCAGGATAAGGATGACCTGATACTAAGTATATCCTTAGCTGGGATAGCTTTACTTGAGATTGGAGATGAGTGAGTTGGAATTTAACATAGAATTTGAGAAAAAGAGAGTTCTTGATGAAATCAGGAAAAGTGAACCTGGATCTGCAGCTTTGGAAAAACTCCGGTACGTGCGAGAGAAAATGGACTGGGCTATTGAAGGCTACAGAAACTCACTCACAATTCTTAGTGACACCACTTATGAGGACCGCAAGCACTTTCTCATGGAACTGATTCAGAATGCAGATGATGCTGATTATGGAGACAGGACTCCGGAGATACATTTTCATGTCACTGATGAAGGGTTGGAGATATATTACAACGAAATCGGATTTACGGTTGAAGACATAATTTCTATCACTGATACAGGTGCATCTACTAAAAAGTCTAAAAAGAGCAATTCGACCAGCTTTATAGGTGAAAAGGGAATAGGATTCAAATCTGTCTTTGCTTTGGCTGAAACTGTAGAAATACATAGCGGGCCATGGCATTTCCTCCTTGGGAAAGATCAGTGTATTGTACCAAAAGCAGTTGATGTTCAGGAAGTGGGTTGTGGAACGAGGCAGATTATACGGTTTACCGATTCACACGTAACAGAGGAGATATATAAGGAACTCAAACGATATATTAGCGGAGAAGCAGAAACCTTTATTTATCTTCAGAAGATATCAAAGTTTGTTCTGGTTGATAAAAGAAAAGAGAATTATGAAAAACATGAAATTGAAATTATCCCTGCAGACCGATCAGGAGACAGATTAACACTCCGAATGCTTAATACTGGAGAAGAAAGAGAGTTTCTCCTTTATAGCGAAAACATACATTTCAGTGAAGAACTGGTTGCATCCAGATGGGAGAAAATTGGAACCAGCCTTGGCAGTGTAGACAGAAAAGTGGTCCTTGCAGCAGCTATGAGTGGAACCAAAGTTAACGATCAGGGCAGACTTTTCTGCTACCTTCCAACATCTGTATCATTACCGCTTCCGGTGTATATGCAGGTAGATGGGGTAACTAAAGCTGACAGAGAAAGAATCCATGATCCTCAAAATAATCTCTGGAATAAGCATCTTCTCTCAGAATTACCTGATATTATCGCCAGAGCAATTACACATTGGTCTAAAGTGATTGATTCACCAGAAATATTCCAGAGATTGATACCCATCAACGATGGAAGCGATCAGCTATATTATGTGTTTTTCATGGCAAGGAGAGCACTGAAAAATCAGGCCTGGGTTAAAACCTTTGGTATGGATTCGAAGTATCAGATCGCGGATTATGTAATGGGATTTCCACCTTATATCAATGAACTATTTTCTGAATTCCCTGAACTTGCGAATGGATTTGACAAACACCTGAAAAAATATATTCTTCATCACGACTGGTACAACAACATTGACTTAAGAAAAAAGCTGGGTATGTGTGGCGTAGAATTTGCTTCGGATATAAAAATATTGAGTGCGCTTAGGAATATTGAATTGCCAACTGATCTAACACAGAAAAAAGAAAAGCTGTTAGGTCTTTACCGGTTTATGATAGAGATTTTAGAAAATAGACATTCATCAATCAAAAATCCGGGTGAGAGTTTCATAAAACTTAAAACTGATTCTATTAAAGAGCTGAAAATTTTCCCTATAGAAAATCATGGGTTCAGATCACTAAATAGTGATAAGATGACTTACTATTCTCTATCTGAAGAAGGTAACTTACTCTCGAGTAACGCTATGATAATTGATCCATCGTATCTAAGGATCAACAAAACTGCAAAAGATGAATCAGAGACAATTTCAGAGGAAGAGAAACTTGATATCAAGCTTGCTGAAACATTGTTAAGTCTTATGAAACTGCTTGGCATCAGTGAACTTTCTGATGAAATAGTGCTTTCTGATTTTATTATCCCAGAGCTGAAGAGCAAGTGGTATATAGCACCTGAAAAGCGTATTGAAAAGCTCATCAGTGTTTTTGATTACTATAGCAATAAACTGCAAACATCACGAACAAACAAAGTGCTCTTTAGCGTTTTTGATAACAATCGCAGTAAACTGCAGACCGCACGACCAAGCAGAAAATATTTGGAGGGAATGGAGGAAATATGGCTCTACGGAAAAGATAACAATGTTTATCAGTTGAAGGAACTTCTGATTCCGGACTTCTTGCGAATATCAGATGTAGAAGAAATCTATGATCAATTCGGTCTGGAACAGATTTCTATACCTGCAACACACAAGAACAGAATTATAGAAGATAAAAAACTTTTTCACGATTTTTTAGTGGAATGTGGGGTAAGACACAAGCCTGTTTATCATATGATAAAAGAAGAATATGTAGATGCAGCAGATTTCAGAGAGTCTGATCCACATCGCTTTGATATCTGGAGAAAGCGAATAAAGAATGATTATACTTTAGGGAATAGAGTTACAGTAGAGAGAGTTGTGCTTGACGAAACTGATCAGAAAATTATCCGTAAGGGTGTATTCTCAGAGGGATACGAAAAGTATCTTTATAGTGTCTGGCTAGAACACTTCCAAAACAATGAGATCAATGATTATTCCTATTATTATAAAGGAAAGGCAATACCAGGTTACTTTTTAGTAATTTATAAAAGAAACGAGAGAAGGTGTATTCAGTTAAAAGATCTTGACTGGGCAGGCGTTGAGAAGAAAGATGTTCCGCTTAAACTATTTAATGGGGATATATCCCACAGTTCCAATGCTTTTATACTGTTGAACCATATTGACCGAAGACTCCAGTATCTTTATGAATTTTTAAGAGGGGTGGTCCGTGAGGATGTTTACTATCCACATCTATCATACAGCAGCCTTTATCTTGAGACTCTGGAGATACGAGATCTGAATTATCGTGACCTTGAAGTATTGTGGAATAAGGTGAGTGAAAACAGATTTGGAGATATTATCGATTTCGTTTCACTCATGATTTCTTCAAATGTCTCATATGATGAAATTCGGATACTCAATAAGAATACGGGAAGGCTGACAGACCTTAAAAAGTTTAAATTAGGTCAGATAAGTATTGATGATGATCCATTGATAGAAGAACAGTATGGCGAATCAGGGAAGAAACTCGGAGAGATATCTGGTCTTGCGAAAGGTGGAACAATCGAATCCTATATAGGGACAATAACATCACTATTAACGGAAACTGAACTTGGTGAAGCAACGATAAAACGGATGATAAATTTACTTCAGGAGTGGAATACGTATAAAGCTGATGAGAAAATGCTCATTATAGATGAGTTTAGGGTGGAAATTAAAGCTGAAAAGCCACCAATACTGATTCTGGGAGAGCCTGAACTTTATCAGAACTTCTTAAATAGCAACGTCAGATGTGTTCTGATACCTGAGGATTTCATTAAGACCGATAAAAGTATCCTGTACAGAGCTGCAGGAGAAATCGGATTTATCCTGCCTGACAGTTTTGGCAAGCTGGAGATTGTCGGAAGTGCAGTGATCAGCAGAAGTTTACTTGAGAAATGCAAGACGATATTGAATAGTTACGTCAATCTTATTGAAGCAATGGAGATTGACAGACTTGATGATAAGCTGAAAATATTTGGCGGTATTAAGACAGTCCTTACGCACGTCATATTAGGATTCTCTGCATATCGAGAGGAAACAGGCTCAGGTGTATCATATGTTGTTAAACTGCCATACAAAGATCCTGATACTAATAGAATTGTAATAGAGAATACACTGAGCGAGTATAAAATCATTAGGGAGATTCTCTTGATGGTTGAATTCGCACCAAAAAGAAATGTCGATCAGGATCTTAGCGAGATAAGAAAAAGTCAGGAAAGACAGCAGCGTACACAGGAGAGTATTGCTAAAGCCGAAGCAGGACAAAGAAACAGTACTCCTGATTTAGAGACTCATCACACTGATATTGTAGATTTAAATGAAGCTGCAGATCCTAATGAAATTATTCAAGATAGAGTTGAGAAAAAGGATTTTGAAAAGGTTGAAGTAAATGTCTCACAGAATGTGGATGCAGTAGTATCTATATTAAAGGATAAACTATCAGGCAGCACTGCTTTGAGAAATGAATCTGAAATGACAAGCTGGAAGCTTGGACCAGATCCGGAAGAAGAACTTGAAATTAGGGAAGCACTCATCGAGAATATTGCACATTCATTGAACCAAGGTCCTGAAGTTTACAAGAAAAAGCTGAGGGATGTGATCAAGACCAAAAAAATGTACAAGGGAACTGAACTGGCTATTGATGAATCTTTAATTGATAAGGGTGGTATTGATCCTCGAGCATTTCTTGAAGCGGAATATGACTGCAGATGCCAGGTGTGCGGAAAACAGATAGTTTTTGATTCTGGTAAGAAGTGGATCAGCGTATATCACATACAGGAGAAAAAAGAAGGCGCATGGTTTTACGACAGACCTTTCAATATACTAGGATTATGTCCAAATTGCTATACAATGGCAAAATACAGCGGCAACCGGGATTTTAGTCAGCTTCTTTCAGTAGCTCAGGATGTTGTTGAAGGTGAGGCATTTGCAGAATCTGTTTCTAGTTTTGGCGGTGATTACTATCTAGTAGATGTTGTACTGGATAATAAGAATTATCAGATGAAGCTCAGTAAAGTTCATATGAATTATTTTGCAGCATTAGTTGAGTTAGAAGATAAATCTGAATATACAATTGAAATGCATTAAGTACCATAAGAACTGGAATACTACGTCAGTATAAATAGAGGTCTATGTTCTAACTCTACTGTTACTTAATGTTGATAATTACAAGGGAGAACTTTAGAAAGATTGGGGATATGTTATGAAACAATCAATTAAAATAATATCTTTAATTCTAATGATGACTACAACAATATCCTGTTCATCGATATCACAGGGAAAAGTTGATAACAATGATGTTCCGAGTACTGAACCTCCTAACACTTCAGAAGGGACGACTGAGAAACCAACAATTCCAGAAGAACCAGAACAACCACAAGAATTAGAAGCACCAAAAATTCTTTTTGAATTAGTTGATGGAAAGGACAACTTTGAAAAAAAGAAATTACATGAAATTACTGATAGTGAAGTAATATCTCAGATTGAAAAAATGTTTCCAGATTCTCAAGATTTATTGACTAAAAGCTACGGTGAAGATGGAGATGTTTTTCGTACTACTATTCCACTCGAAATCAGTCCTGGCATTTCAAAAGAAATCATTGATTTGATAGACGGCATAATCAATGACCCAGCTTTGATAAAAAAATATACGGATATGTTTAACTCGGATTTCAGTAAAATAACGGATCAAACCCAATATTTCAAAATAGTTAGAAGTTATTATCTATTGGCTTCTGAAATTGCTTTAGATTTCCTATTCAAGGAAATTAGTATTGAACTTGATAACATGGATGACGATATACAAGAAATCAAGAAATTTCAGGATCAGGAATTTAAATCAAGGATTATGTCATCACACTCTCGCATAAAGGAAATCTCAACGTTTACTTCGGAAATCGTTGAAAATGAAGAAATCAGAAAGAGGAATCTGGATAACTTAGAGCAATTGAAGGAAGATGTCATGCAACAGATAGATCAAGTTAACTTAAATATCTCGGATACTATTAAAGGAGAACTGGATGGCTTTGATAAGTATGTTGAAAAAATTAATGATGAATCAATTTTGATCGAGTATCAGAGAGTACTTATAAACTTGCTAGAAGAAATCAGCAATTTAATGTTTGTTCTCAGTTTAGGAGATTTATCTGAAGATTTAGGTTTCTCGACCTATAAGGAGTACATTATAAAAGCTAATGAAGCTAGAGTTGATTTGAGCGGCTGGCATGACATTCAGTTTGAAGAGTTTGGAGTTGATTTATCGAATAAAAAAGTCAACAAAGATGGAGTCGCTGGGATTATTTCATATATTCCGGGTGTATTTAACAAAGACTGGAGAAAAAAAGAGTTGGATGATACATTCATTGAAATAGTCAGGGAACAAACTAAAGAAGTACCCTTCGTAGTGGGACAACCTCGGAAACTGCAACGAGATAATGTATCGATTTACATTAAGGGAGGAAAGTATTATTACATGCATCCTTAAAAACTTTCTCGAGTTATTGGATTACTGAATCCATGTGAGTGGAATTATGTGCTTGCATGCCAAATACGGGTCACCAAGTATACTGTATGTGGTTTAAATAGATCTTTTGAACAATGAAAATGTGATATCGGAGGGATGAATAAATGATGGTTCCAAATAAAAACGCTCAAATAGTCAAAGTAATCAGCGGAAGAAATCCTATCACACTACATGAACATCAGATAGAAGCAATGACTGAGTTGAACGAAATTAATAAGAGAGAGACCTTTCATTCTATATTGGTATTGCCTACTGGGGGAGGGAAAACACTAACTGCGGTTTATTGGTTGCTAAAAAATGCTGTTGATAAAAAGAAAAAGGTTTTATGGATCGCTCACAGACATCTGTTATTAGAGCAGGCAGCGGATTCATTTGTGAATAACTGTTACTCTGATGTTATGATGAACGAAACGAATTTTAGATATAGAATCATCTCTGGTATGCATGATAAGCCAATACACATCAAACAAGAAGATGATGTTTTAATTGCGAGCAAAGACAGCATTGTCAATAACTTTGATATGATAGGTAAGTGGCTAAAAGATCAAGATGTTTATTTAATTATCGATGAAGCTCATCATGCTACTGCAAAATCATATGGAAGAATTATTGATTATGTTGAGGACAGTGCAAGGAACCTGAAATTATTAGGATTGACAGCAACTCCGTTCAGAACATCTGAAAAAGAAAAAGGATTACTTGGTAAGATTTTCACGGATGATATTCTGTATCAGATTGATTTATTAACGCTAATGAAGAAAGGTATTCTATCAAAGCCAGTTCCCGAGAGCTGTAATACAAATATTGATTTTGGTGATTCGCTAGGATTGAAGGCACTGAAAAGTATTGAGTTCTTGGATGTTATACCAGAAGACATGGCAGAAGAAATCGCTAATAATAGTAGTCGTAATAGTATCATTGTCCAAAGATATTTTGCTAACTATCAGACATATGGACAAACATTAGTGTTTGCATTAAACAGAACTCATGCGTTTGTATTAAAGGGTCTGTTTGAAAAATATGGTAAGAAGAACAATGTGAAAATCAGAAATAAAGATGGAGAAGAAAAGGATTTCGAGGCTGGAGTGATTGTCTCTGGAACCCAAGCGGAGTTTATAGGTATAGATATTTCCAATGAAGAAAATGCAAGACAAATTGAAGCGTTTAAAAAGGGAGATCTTCCTGTACTAATAAACGTAAACATACTTACTGAAGGAACCGATTTACCTAAAACACAAACTGTATTTCTTACGCGGCCTACAATATCTACTGTGTTGATGACACAGATGGTTGGAAGAGCGCTTAGAGGTGAAAAGGCAGGAGGGACTGCTAAGGCATATATCGTTAGCTTTGTGGATGATTGGAATAATAAAATAGCATGGGTTAATCCTGAGTCTCTAATTAATGAAGGTGAGTTTCCTACTCATGAACCACTAAACTATGTAAAGAGAAACTTCAGAATCATTTCTATTGCAAAAATCGAAGAGTTTGCACGCCTTATAGACGAAACTGTCGATACCAGGCTATTAGAGAGTATTGATTTTATCCAAAGAGTGCCAATCGGAATGTATGTATTTTCATTTGTTGATGAAAATAGCTTAGAGAGAAATCACCAAATATTAATCTATGATAGTACGAAAAATGCTTATGAGGAACTTGTTTCTTCACTATCCGATATATTCAAAGAATATGCAGTCGTCGAAGAGACAATTGAACCTAGTACATTTGATGAGATATGTGAGGTATACGAGAAGACTTATTTTTACGAAGAAATGATACCTCCTTATAATAGAAAAGACATAGAATATCTGATGAAGTTCTTCGCTCAAAAGGAATCAGAACCGCTCTATGTGCCCATAGAGGAGATTGATAGAAGAAAAGTGGATTTATCGCTTGTCGCAAAAGAAATAGTAGACAAAGACATGCGACGCAAAGATCAAGAGGTTTTTATCAATAGCTTGTGGGATGATGAGACAGGCCTTATGAGAATTTACTTCGGTAATAAATATTTTTACAAAAGACAGTTAGAAACTGAAATAGATAAAATTTTCAATCCTGAGCAGTATACCCTTCCAGGAAGGAATGCTACTTTTGCCGACAGATCTTGTGAAGAATTGACTATTTATGAGATGTTAAAAGCTTGTCCCGATTATGCGAAAAAATTAAAAGAAGGTGTTTATTCAAAAGCAATTGATGATGATGGAAAATTTTTCTGTGCTAAATGTGGAAAGAAATCTGCAACTAAGGCATTATTTCATATTGATCACATCAAGCCGATGAAGTGGGGAGGCCTTTCAGTTCCAGAAAACTTACAGTTGCTTTGTAGAACCTGCAATTGGGTGAAGAGTGATAAACAATGAAATATCTATGTACAGCATTTGATGTAGCAGTCTATATAAAAACAGCAAATTTTCCTATTAAACAAGAGTACGGAATATTAGAGTCTATTTGGGAAAGACGAGAAGAATTATTAGCTGCAAAATATAAAGCTGAAAAGAAACAGTTTTTAAATTTGATTCGGCATGAGATGAATAAACTGGATGGAAGTCTTGATTACGTTGATGAGATTAATTATATTCTTAAAGAGATGGGAAGTAAGTATCTGTTGTGTGATCAGGAGTTTGAACAGGATGTAATTGCAAGTTATTTTAAAGTCATAAAGATTCAACTTTTATTAACTCCTGGAAAAAAATATTGCAGAATAAAGCTAAGAACCATAATAAGGAGTTTTGGATATAAAAGAAGAACAGCATCACTTGTAGAGTATATGAACAAAACTATCAATGCGCTAGGTCTGAAGACATATGTACGTGGGCTAGAACGTTGTAATATTAGGGATGTTTCTCTTGACCAAGTAATAATAGTTCGATTGAAAAATATGTAGGCAAGCAATACGCTTGTAAAGTTGTATGATGGGACATCATTTGCAGAACTTATGCTTGAACATCATCTTGGTGTTTCTCCAGAGAAGGGATACTTGATGAAGAAAATTGACATAGATTACTTTATATGGAGAGTGGAAAAATATATTTTGACTTTTATGCGGATTTGTTAGACTTCATTGGTATGTGAGGGTTCTAAATTAAGTATTTTATATTTTTTTATAGCAACTGGTACTTGAGTATAAATGGGGAGGGAAACTATAAATGGGAAGTAGTTATCAAATAAAATGTAAGAATTGTGATTATACTAAAGAATTATTAGTTGGTATTGGGATGATGTATAGTCCCGAAAGAGTATTAGATGTATCTTCCAAATTTGCATTGCTTCCAGAACTTGTTAAGTCGAAAGTAATGCTAGAAAAAATAGAAAAGTTCTTGAATGAAGCAGATGGGGAAATTGCTGCTGATTATGGGCATGAAGTTTATTATTGTTCGAAGTGTAAAGATTTTCATGGTAAATTTCATATCAAGCTATCAAGTAAGGATAGTTCGTTAGAAATAGAACATCAATGTCCGAATTGTAGAATTGAATTGAATCGGCTAGATTTAAATCACATCAATATTACTAGTTATCCTTGTCCAATATGTGGTAAACATAGTTTAATCGAAGACAATGGCGGAATACTATGGGATTAGTATGATCAAAAATGAGATGGGATCTGACTAGGAATGAAAAGGTAAGGTGTAATAGATGTATAATATTGTAAGAAAAACAGCTACATGGATTGAACCAGTTACATTTACTGAACTGAAACTACTGGAAAGTGATGTAGAGGAAATATCGTCACATTTGCATTTAAGCTAGAGCTGTTTTGATCTGGAATCAAGGTTATCTACGGCACACTTAAAAGTATTGATGAAAAATGCAGTTGCATCCCTGCTTACATCTGCCTTCGGATTGATTATGTCGAAGCCATGATAACAGCCCGAAAAAACCTTGAAATCAACAGGCACTCCTGCTTTTCTAAGGTTTTCAACATACTGGATGGTCTCATCTCGGAATGGTTCAAGATCACCTACAAATGTAACAGCAGGAGGTAGATTTCGATAATCTGTCGCTCTTGCTGGAGCTGCATAGTAAGGAACATCTTTCCCGGATAGCTTGTCTAGATATAGTTTCCAGGCGAGTTCGTTCATCCTGGAGTTGAGTACAGGTGCGTTATTTTCTTTTGCAGATTCCGTAATCATCCGGTCATCGATCATAGGATATAAGGGCATCTGGAAAGCGATTTTCACTTCATCCTTATCTCTTGCATAGAGACATAGCGCAGCTGTTAATCCACCACCTGCACTTTCGCCACCAACCATCAGCTGATCGGGTCTTATACCCAGTTCTTTCGCATGACTCTTCATCCATTTAAGAGCAGTATATGCATCTTCTAAAGCTGCAGGGTAAGGCGTTTCAATTGATAATCTGTAATCCGGTGCGACGATAATACAGTCACTGGCTCCAATCAGTTTCTTGTAGGAATCAAAAAAGAACTCGGGGATTCCAAGAGCATACCCGCCACCATGAAGCCATAGAACTCCAGGGACGTTATTTACTGAGTGCTTAGGTCTGTAGATACATAATCGCAGTATAGTGCCATCTTCGCGTGTGATCCATTCTTCAGAAGAGTGAATACCCTTGATTTTGCGGCCTTTTGCCTTTTCAGCAAACTTTTTTGCAGAATGCATGAGCTTAAGGAATTTGGCTTCACTTGATTTACGGAAAAACAGATTGAAAAGGAATCCTCTGAGTCTAAGCTGCTTATCGACCATTGCATAGGTCACTTTCAAAGTGAACACCTCCTGTATAGGGTTCTATGAAAACAAAAGCTTCGTTAAATTGTCTTTCAAAGATTGCAATAGGATTTGGCCTTTAGACGCTTAAGCTGATGTCAGGAATGCTTTCTGCATTCTTCGGTTTACGCGTCTTTTCAATCGAGGAATCTGCGGGATATCGTGAATAGAGTAGAGCCGGTCTATTACCGTCTGCCGTCTGCTTCACCATTTTTTCTGACAGTGATATATTCGGCATCATTTACTCCATCAAGGTAGAGAAAACTCTTTACCTCCACCTGGACGACGGTGGCTTTATCCATGGAGGCTAGGGCTTTAAGACTTGGATGCCGATCTACCAGCTTATCGATGATATCCTGATTGAGCTTCTCGTCGTGAATAATCGTTGAGCGTCCATACACTGTAAGGGCTTTGACATGAGGCTCATCATCAAATATATGCTCTCTTGTATCAATAAGAAGACTCACATCAGGATTTTCTTCCATGTTTGTATATTTCATACTGCCCTTCAAGGTGAGCATGTAGAGCTTTATTCCTTCTTCATCTGAGAGATAAAGCATCAAGGAACTGTTGGTCAGGTTATCTTTGCAGGTGGATAGTACACAGAAATTATTCTCTTTTACCATGGCTTTGCATGCATTGATTTTCATGTTTTTACCTCCATCTATTCATTCTTTTTATTTCTTCTAGTATAGCACTACCTGAAATTTGAATGCTATGTCTAATAGCCTGAACCCCAAAGAATTTCGTAATGCAATAAACGATATGACTGTGAGATTATTACACAGCTGTTAAGTGCTGGGCTTTTTCATGATTTAAGCAGAAATGAAGAGCAAAGCAGCATATAGAGGCGATAAGAAATAGAGAATCAGCGCGGATATGAATGGTCTCTGGGGCAGGAATTTGATAGGCAGGCTGCTAGGACAACAAATAATGTAATCTGGCTCGCTAAAAGTTGTTAAAAAATTAACCCAATGTTATACTTTAAACATTGTTTGTCCTAAATCATGAAATATGTATGAGGTGGAATTATGCTGGAAGTCAGTCCCCTGGAAGTGGAAATCTGTGTAGGAAGTTCCTGTCATCTGAAAGGGTCCTATGAAGTCGTAAAGGCTATGGAGAATTATATCGAAAGTAATAGATTAACTGATGATATTAAGCTTAAAGGCAGCTTCTGCCTCAGTCACTGCACAGAAGGTGTCAGTGTGAGAATGGACGGGAAGCTCATTTCTCTATCACCGGAGAATGCAGAAGAAGCACTGAAAAAAGTGTGGGAGGAGAGAAGAAATGCAGCTGATCAACTTTAAGGAAGCGAACTGCAAGAACTGCTACAGATGTGTGAGAGCATGTCCTGTTAAGGCCATAAGGTTTCAGGACCATCAGGCGATCATTGACGATTCAAGATGCATAGCCTGCGGTCAGTGCTTTCTAGCCTGTCCGCAGAATGCAAGAGACGTGCAGAGCGATCTGCCAAAACTGAAGAAAGCGTTTTTTCAGAGAAAGACAGTGGTAGCACTCATTGCACCCTCATTCTCCGGCTTCTACAGAAACAAAGGCGGGTTTATTCATGGCCTGAAGAAGCTTGGTTTTTCGAAGATCGTTGAAGTCTCCTCAGGGGCAGATGAAGTGACGGCGGCCTACGAGAAATACATATCCGAAACTAAACCCGAATATGCCATCTCAAGCTGCTGCCCGACGGTGAACCTCATCATCAGGAGATATTATGAGGAACTTACGGATTACCTTATCCCGGTGATCTCTCCCATGATGGCCACGGGAAAAGCGGTGAAAGCGGAAAATCCGGATGATTATACCGTCTTCATCAGTCCATGCCTCAGCAAAAAATGTGAGCCGCTGACCTTCGGAAACGAAGGGGTAATTGATGCGGTGATTTCCATGGAAGAAATCAGCATACTGTTCCAGCAGATGGATCTCGACCCTGAAATGCTCAGTCCCTATGAGCCTGACGTCTCAGGTAGAGCATCGGGAAAGAAATATCCCCTTAAAGGCGGAATCAGTGAGGGCATTGAAGCGGCGCTGAACAAGAACGGCTATGACAGACTTCATGTTGAAGGCATCAGTCAGGTCAAGGAAGTTCTTGAGGAGCTGAAGAGCGGAATGCTTAAGCCTGCTTTTCTGGAGCTTAATGCCTGCCATGAGTCCTGTATCTCGGGTCCTTGTGTCCCGAAGAAAGCCATAAGCACCTTCCAGAGAAAGCAGCTGGTCAAGAGTCATGTCAAAGAAGGCTGGCAAGGTGAGACAGGAGAACTCTCCTATGAGGGGATCGATCTTTCCACAAGCTATGTTAAATGCCCCATAAAGAGAAATCAGTACTCAGAAGAAGAGATTGTGATGACCCTTGCCCGCATGGGCAAGAGAAAGCCAAAGGATGAACTGGACTGCGGTGCCTGCGGCTATGACAGCTGCCGAGAAAAAGCGAGGGCAGTTCTGGATGGAATGTCGGATGTGGAGATGTGCATGCCGTTCATGAGAACAAGAGCCGAGCATATGAGCGACATCATCTTCTATAACTCACCCAATATGATCTTTGTGCTGGATGAGGATCTCTGTATTCTGCAGATCAATCCATCTGCCGAGATGACCTTCAACACCAAGGCAAGTGAGTTCAAGAATTTTCCGATCCAGATACTTCTTGATCACAGCGGCTTTGAGGAAGTCAGAAGGACAAGAATCAATGCGCTGAGCAGAAGAGTAGCATATAAGGAGTTCGGTCTTATTGTCATGCAGAGCATCATTTTCCTGCCTAAGGACAATCAGATCCTTGTCATCATGTCTGACATCACAGAGGAAGAAAACAGAAGAGATGAGCTGCAGCTGATGAAAGAAAACACCATAGCCATAACCAATAAGGTCATCGAAAAACAGATGAGAGTTGCCCATGAAATCGCAAGCCTTCTTGGAGAAACCACAGCTGAGACTAAGATTGCGCTCAATAAGCTGAAGGATCTTGTTCAGGAGGAAGGAAACTGATGGACTACTATATGGATGTTACACATCTTTCGATCAATAAATACGGTGAGGAGCTATGTGGAGACCATATAGAGATTGCAGAGAATGGGACAAGGAAGATCATGGTTCTTTCTGACGGTCTGGGCAGTGGAGTGAAAGCCAATATCCTGGCAACACTTACTGCAAAGATTGCGGTGACCATGCTGAAGGAAGACGCAACACTTGAAGATACCATCGAAACCATAACGAGCACTCTTCCTGTGTGCTCGGTGAGAAAGCTCGCCTATTCCACCTTTACCATCATCATGGCGGATAACAGCGGAAAGATCAGTATTGTTGAATTCGACAACCCTTCCTATTTCTACTTCAGGGAAGGAAAGCTCAGCATGCCTCATAAAAAGAGAAGAGAGATCCATGGAAAGATCATCTATGAGTCAGAGATCAGTATGGTCCCAGGAGACTACCTGACGGTGATCAGTGATGGGGTTGTCCATGCAGGAGTAGGAAAACTTCTGAATTTCGGATGGAAGTGGGAGAACATCAAAGAGTTTATCGAAGAGCTCTCCCTTAAGAGAGAATCAACGAATATTCTGGCTCATGAGGTTCTGGGATACACCAATGTACTCTACGATCTAAAACCGGGGGACGATGCCAGTGTACTGTGCCTGTCCATGAAAGAGAAGAAGATCCTCAATCTCTTCACCGGTCCACCCATTCATCCGGAAGATGATGTGGTATTTGCAAGATCTTTTATGGATGCAGAAGGGATAAAGGTGATCTCAGGTGGTACCACGGCAAACATCATTTCAAGAGAACTCGATATTCCGCTATCCATCGATATGAGCTGCATCACTGCAAAGCTTCCACCTGTGGCTTTGATGGAAGGAGCGGATCTTGTCACCGAAGGCGTTCTTACTCTTGGTGAGGTGATCAGTATTCTTGAAGGATTAACTGGTGATGAATTAAGTGAAAATATCCTGAAGAGGCTTTATTCATCTGATGCTGCAGCAAGATTAAGCAGAATGCTTCTTAATGATGCCACAGAGATCAAGCTCTTTATGGGCACTGCTGTCAATCCTGCTCATCAGGAACCTGGATTCTCATACAACTATAACTATAAGGTCAATCAGATCAATAGATTAATGGAGCTTCTTGAAAAGTATGGAAGGAAGGTCCATCTTTATACCATCTAGATCAGAAGCTGTGTCGTATACAATCCTTCCGGATAATTCTGTCAAAATATTCTAGAGGTATGGAAAAGACTGCCTATGATGGGATACAGGGAATAGTCCATTAATTCAGGAGAAGCGTATAATGGTGAAAGTTTCATAAGAAATACATTAATATGAAAGGGGACGAGGTGAGAAAATGAATCTGAAAGAAAGAGCAAAACAGCTGAAAACAGATATACCTGCAGTATTCTTATGCCTGAAAAGCAAAGACACCCCACTGGCAGCAAAACTTCTGGCTGCAATTACAATCGCATATGCTCTTTCTCCTATCGATCTGATTCCGGACTTTATACCGGTACTTGGTTATCTGGACGACATGATCATTCTCCCGGCTTTAATAACATTGACTGTTCGTCAGATTCCAGATGAGACCTTCATTCGTTTCAGGATTGAAGCCGAAGGAATGTGGGAAAACGGTAAACCTAAAAAATGGTATTATGCTATACCGATTGTGCTGATTTGGCTGTCTATAGTCTGGCTGCTATTTAAATCCTTTTATCTTTAACCATTGTGGTTCTTCAATATAAACGTTATTTTCTTAAGTAGCATGGGTGCTTATCCGTGTTTAATCAGTATTTATTCCTGATTGCAATAAATAAGTTCCTACATACCGCGTGGGTTAACAAATGAAAAAACTGAAACTATAAATGAATGGAGAGGGAAATCATGAACTACACCATCAAGAAATTTGCCGGCATGCAGGGGCTGACGGTAGATACATTGCGTCAGTATGAAAAGAAAGGAATCATCAGACCTTTTCAGGATCAGGAAAATGGTTATCGCTATTATACCGATATGGATGTCAGGATTGTATCTACTTCACGATGGTTTTCCAGCTTAGGTTTTTCCTTATCCCAAGTCGCAGTTATTATGAAGAATCTGTCCAATGATGAGCTTCAGCATGCCTTTTCAAGCCGCATAGTCGAACAGAAACGCCAGATCGCCTTTGAACAGATAAAGCTAGAGAAGCTCATCACATTTCAAAGGTATTATGATCTTATTGAAAAAGGAGAACCCTTTTACGAGGAAGTAATGTTACCTGAGCTGATCTATCTTCCACATTCTTATAAGGATCAGCTGCTTCAGGATGAAGAAGTTCTTCCGTATGTACGAGCCTGGATGGAGCTTCTGCCTTTAACTTATTACACCAGAAGAATTCCGTATGCTGCTCTGAAGGGTGAAGAACCATTTTCCTATTATATGGCACTATGTATATCCATGGATAATTCAAAGCTTTGGCCGCTTCCTATACCTTCTTTTGCGAAATCATCTCCTAAGAGAAAATGCATCCATACGATTATACGTAAAAATCACGAAGAAATGATATCGATGAAGCATCTGGAAAAACCTCTTCAGTATCTCCAGGAAAAAGGTCTCATACTGACTGGAGATGTCATGACGATGTTTATCTCTTCCAGGGTTGAAAACGGTCAGAAGGTTAATTATCATTTTGCATATTTACCCATAGAATAAAGTGATTCCCCTGTTGACCTTGGTGTTGGACCAGGGTATACAATAAGTTTGTTAAATATCAAACTTATAAGGGGGATTAATTTATGTGGAAAAAGAAAATAGCTGCAGCACTTATGCTGGTACTCATGCTTGCAGGCAGCGGCTGTGGATCCAAAAATGAAACGGCTCCAGAGACACCGGCTCAAGGTGGGACGGAAAAGCTTTATACGGCTGGAGAGTATACTGCAACAGGGGAAGGAAACTATGGAGAGATTCCGGTAACCGTAACTTTCAGTGAAACAGAAATACTTTCTATTGTGGTGGGTGATAATGAAGAAACTCCGGATATCGCTAAACCGGTTTTCGAGAAAATTCCTGATGAGATACTCACTGGACAGACTCTTCATGTGGATGTTGTTGCAGGTGCTACGAACTCCAGCAAAGGTCTTTTAGCTGCGATTGAAGCTTGCGTGGAAAAAGCTGGCGGAGATGTGGAGGCGTTAAAAAATAAAGTTGTCGAGGTTGGAGAAAAGGAAGCCATCGAAAAGACTGCTGATGTTGTAATCATCGGCGGTGGCGGTGCTGGAGCCGCAGCTGCAGCTTCAGCTGCAGAGAATGGTGCATCGGTCATTCTCGTAGAAAAAGGTTCATCCTTAGGTGGGAATACTGTTCGTGCAGGTGGTGCCTACAATGCTGTGGATGAGGAAAGACAGTCGGCAGTTGAAATGAATGATGCTTTAATCAATGATCTTAAATCCATTCTAGAAGTGGATGAAAACAAGTTTGGCGACTTCAAGGATACTGTCGTGACATTAAAGGAGCAGATCAGGAAGTATTTTGCTGAGGGAGATACCACCAAACTGTTCGACTCAGAAGAACTTCATATGTATCAGATCTACATAGGCGGAAAGCGTAAAGATAAAAATGGTGAAGAAATAACCAGCACATACACTTTAGCGAAGAAGCTTACAGGTCAAGCTCTGGATGCCCTTAACTGGCTTGTTTCAAAAGATAAGACGATAAAAATCAATGACGGAATCGGTACTGTGCTAGGTGCCATGTGGCCAAGAACTCATGGACTATCCACCAGTGTAGGGGTTGGATTCATCAATCCGCTGGCAGAAGATGCGAAGAAAAACGGAGCAGAGTTTATGCTGGAGACCAAGGCTGAAGAACTGATCATCGAAAATGGTCGTGTGGTTGGTGTAAAGGCTGTAAAGACAGATGGAACAAAGGTTACACTACATGCAGCTAAAGGTGTCATCATGGCAACCGGAGGATTTGGGGCCAACGCAAAGATGGTGGCACAGTACAATACATACTGGCCGACCATTCCGGAAGACATGAAGAGCACCAATACATCCAATGCAACGGGTGACGGAATCAACATGGGTATTTCTGCAGGGGCTAATCTTGTGGGAATGGGATTTGCACAGCTTATGCCTAGTTCACATCCTGAAACCGGAGCTCTTTCTGGCGGTGTATGGGGAAGTGCTGAATCCCAGGTATTCATAAACAAAGAAGGGACTCGTTTTGTCAATGAATATGCTGAAAGAGATACCCTTGCAAGTGCTGCACTTAAGCAGACGGATAGCCTGTTCTACATCATCTGCGATCAGGTGACAGCAGGAGATCCTCAGCCAGGCGCTAAGAATGGATGGGGCGATGTCATCGATGATCTGGTGGAAACTAAGAGCATATATCGTGCCGATACTCTTGAAGAGCTGGCAGAAGAGATGGGCGTACCGGCGGATACGCTTGTAGCTGAAATTGAAAAATACAATACATTCATCGACAATCAGAAAGATCCTGAGTTCGGCAAAACGAACTTTGGACCTAAAATCGAGGTTGCACCTTTCTACGCAACACCTCGTTCACCATCTCTTCATCACACCATGGGCGGACTTCAGATTAACGATGAAGCACAGGTGCTGGATAAGAATGGAAAAGCAATTCCAGGTTTCTACGCAGCTGGCGAAGTGACTGGAGGAATCCATGCAGGTAACAGACTGGGCGGAAATGCACTAACTGATATTCTGGTATTTGGAAGAATTGCCGGAAAGAATGCAGCTACAGAGAAGTAGAATAATTTAACCTAATTAGAGGACAGTCAGTTTCTGCGGAAACTGGCTGTCTTTTATTTAAGCCTGAATAATTGCGGACAACTAAGGGTTAAGTTGTTCAGAAATGAAATCAGCTTAATGGGGACATTCATCAAGGAGTACTCTTTAAAGTTATATAACTTTAAAAAATCAGTACCTCTTCATTTTTTGAAAGGAATGGCTCAGTCGATTCTAGTAGATTCATCTATTACTAACAGTTCCCTGATCATTTCTAGCGTGAAATAATATCTGACACTGAATGTAAAAGTTTAAATAGAACTATTGACGAGGGATTTTTAGCGTGCTATATTGAAATTGGTTCAAAAATAAGCAAACATGTATAAAATATAATCAAGCAAATAAAATGCTGATTCTATTGATGTTTGACTTATAACAGTTTACCGAAAGATGTACAATTCATATTCTATGAATGAATCTTTCAAATACCATTATTGCTGGAAACTATCCGGAGAGTATTTTGGCAGATGGTGACTAAAAAACCGGGGGGATTAAAATGAACATGGAACAAGAAATTGATCAGGCATACAAAACAGAACTTAAGAGAAAGCTTGGACTTAGTGCTGCAGTGGCAATCAGTGTAGGTACGACCGTCGGATCAGGCATTTTTTCATCCGTTGGAGAAGTATCAGGTGCTGCAGGATCAGCTATTATAACAATACTGGCATTTTTAATCGGGGGACTTATCAATATCCCCGCAAATCTTGTCTATGCAGAGCTTGCCACAGCATATCCAGAAAATGGCGGACAGTATGTATACTTCAGAGAAGCAGGATCTAAGCCTATGGCTTTTCTTGTAGGATGGATCAGCTTCTGGGCAACTGACCCACCATCAATTTCCATCATGGCACTTGCTATTGCCAACTACATGGCATACTTCCTGGGGATCTCAGGAATCATGATTAAGATTACAGCCACCGTACTGGTATTGCTTTTCATGACCATACACCTACGTTCAGTTGAAGGAGGCGGCAAGTTCCAGACCTTCATTACAGCTTTCAAGATTCTGCCTTTCGCACTTCTGATCGGACTTGGTCTTTTCTATGTGAAGGGCGATCTTATAAGCGCCCCAGCTATTGCAGGTGCACCAACAGGTATACTTGCCTTATTGGCTGCAATATCTGCAACAACCTGGTCATACGACGGCATGGGTGCTGTCTGCTATATGACTGGTGAAATCAAAGAACCAAAGAAGACCATGCCTAAGGCGCTTATTATCTCTGTACTTCTCATCATCGTACTTTATACTGCGCTTTCAACAGTTATCACCGGACTTACGCCTATCGAAACCCTTGCAGGCTCTGATGCACCAGTTGCACTTGCTGTATCGAAGATTCCTGGTATCGGTGGAGCGGCGAGTAACCTTGTGGCAGTAATGGCGATTATAGTCATCATTGGATCATTATCCAGCTGTATCATGTTCCAGCCAAGAATGGAATATGCAATGGCGAAAGACGGACTGTTCTTCAAATCCTTTGCAAAAGTACATCCAAAGTGGGAAACACCTTATTTCTCCATCCTAGTTCAGTGTGCAATGGGAATCATCCTGATATTTGCATCTAACATTACAGAGCTTCTTGGATACTTTACTCTGGTGGCCTTGGTTAAGAACTTTCTTACCTTTGGAACAATCTTCGTTCATCGAAAGAAGGCTACCTACAAACCACTATGGAAAGCACCAGCATGGAGATTCATGGCTCTTATGGCAATGTTCACCACAGGAACCCTTATAGTGTCAACGTTCCTCTGGGCTCCAATTCCAGGACTTATCGCAGCGGTTGTCATCATAGCTACCGGCCTTCCTGTGTACTTTTACTGGGACAAGAAATCATCAGCTCAATTGAGCTGATAGAATACGCATAGCATATCGTCACTGAGAATCACAGTGGAGCACACTTATGTTCCACTGTGATTTTTTATCCGTAATAATAATCTGGCTGTGTTTTCTGAAAGAGTCTTCAGAAATGCTTATTCAGAATAAAATATGATATACTTTTAGTATGATATAGGAAAGAAGGTAGACAAAATGGATGATCAGGGAAAAAGTAAATCCAGAAATGAAGCTCAGGAAGAGCTGGAGTATTTCATAAAGGTAAATCTGCTGAAAGCGCATGATAAGCTGCCTTCAGAGCGTGAATTAAGTGAGATTTTCAATATAAACCGATCGACATTGAGAGCGGCCATACAAAGAATGGTTGATGAAGGTAAGCTGTACAAAGTAACAGGTTCAGGTAATTTTGTACAAGAGCCTAAAATCGTAAGAAATCTGAATGACCTGGACTCCCTAACTGAACTAGTGGAAGGTTTAGGTAAGAAGATTTCCAGTAGAGTAATCCTGGCATCGGTAATTGAAGCGAATAAGCAGATCATGAAAAAGCTGAAACTGCCTTTGGGCACTAAGGTTTTTGAGCTACTTAGAGTCAGACTTGTAGACAATGAACCATTCGTGCTGGAAACGAGCTTCATCGAATATCATCGGTTTGAGGGAATTGATCAGTATGATTTTGAGAAAGTCTCCTTGTACAGAATTCTGAAAGATGTTTATGGAGTTGATATTGTAAAGGGCCAGGAGAAACTGACTCTTACCTATGCCACTGAAGAAGAATCGAATCTGCTTTCTGTAGCATATAAATCACCGCTTTTCTTCATCAGCGGTACAGCAGAAGACAGTGGAGAACGACCGGTGGAATACTTCAGGTCCGTCGTGAGGCCAGACAAAATGAAGTTCTCGAGCATACTTGTTAAAAAGAATCAGGAGGAAATACAGCATGGATGAGAAGGAAATCACCTATACGTTTCCAATCTATCTACAGCTCAGAGAAATCATAAGAACAAAGATTGAGGAAGGTGAATATCAGCCAGGTATGGCGATATCTTCAGAGAATGAACTTGCTGAAACATACGGAATCAATCGAATGACGGTAAGAAGTGCTATTGATGCATTGATTAAGGAGGGTCTTCTTCGCTCAGTCCAGGGGAAAGGTATATTTGTTGTAGGACAGAAGTATGAGCGGAATCTTGATATTCTGGAAGGATTCACTCAGGTCATGAAGTCCAAAAATGCAAGTCCGAAATTCAAGATCCTTCAGAAGAATGCGAGGCCAGCAGGAAAGCTCTTTGCAGATCTCTTTGGCATAAAAGAAGAGGATCAGATTTATTATATTCGTCGAACATGCTATGACAATAATGAGCCTGTTTCCATTGAAGAACTGTTTATACCCGAATATCTGGTGCCTAAGTTTCATGGCATAGATCTCACAGTTTTTTCCATCTATGAGATTTATGAGTTCTATGGTATAAACCTGGTAAAAGCTGTCCAGACACTTGATATCACAAAACTTAACCAGAGGGATGCAAAGATTCTTGAAGAGGATGAGGATGTTCCGGTTCTTTTATTCGAATGCACAAGTTTTGATAACAAAGACAGAGTAATTGAATTTACGAGAAGCTATACGCGGAGCGGAAAGAGTGACTACAGTGTGGATTTTCGTGTTTAGAAAGAGGCCTGGAGGACCAGGCTTATTTTCATTGGTGAGTGGTATAATAATTGACAAACTTGTTGAATTGTAGAAAGAGATATGTTAGTATCATTTTAGTGGTACAAAATTAAGTAAAAATGTATAGTATCAGGAGGAAGTTATGTTAAAATTTAATGAAGAATTCTGGGTTGAAAGTTTTAAAGGGGCACTTACCAAGCGCCAGGAAATCGAGGCAATTGTGGATCGGATTCATGAAGAGGGATATGACAATATCTTCTTTTTAGGTATCGGGGGAACATACGCGTCAAGTATGCAGGTCGTTCAGCATATCAAGGAGTTCAGTGCCATGCCTGCTTTTGTGGAGCATGCAGCCGAATATATGACAACAGGAAACAAAGCGCTAACAAAGAACTCGCTTGTGGTCTTCTCTTCTGTTAGCGGAACAACAGAAGAAGTTCTTGTCGCCCTAAAATATATCAGAGAGAATATAGGGTCAAGAATCATCGGATTTATAGACAAGGATGATACACCTATGGGTGAATTAGCAGACCATCTGGTTATTTATCCCATGAACGAACAGCTGAAGTTCTTTATGTTGGCAGACAGATTCATGTGGCAAAGAGGTGACTTCGATGAGTATGAAGAACTATACAAGGAACTGGATGCACATCTTCCAGAAGCTCTGGTGGATACGGAAAAACGTGCAGACGAGTTTGGAAAAGCTTTTGCGGAGAAGCATCACAATGATGAAATGCATTACTTCATAGGTGCAGGCAATCAGATGGGTGCCACTTATTCCTACGCCATGTGTTATTGGGAAGAGCAGCACTGGATAAGAACGAAATCTATTCATGCGGCAGAATTTCTACATGGTACTCTCGAAGTCATAGACAGAGACAGTAACGTCACACTATTTCTGGGCGAAGACAGTCAGAGGCCTCTTGCAGAAAGAGTCAGAGACTTTCTTCCTAGAATCTGCGGAAACTGTACATTTATCGATACCCGAGATTATCCCCTTGCTGGAATAAGCGAGCGCTTCAGAGGGCATATCTCTCACCTCGTGATGATGGCTGTGAACAGAAGAATTGATGCGCATCTTGAAAAAATCAACTGCCATCCGGTGGAAATAAGAAGATATTACAGACAGCTGAAATACTAAATACTAAAGTGAGACTTCTGATATCGGTCAATATATAGAGTGAATAAAAGGACTGCCAAATCAGGCTGAACTCTTGTTGGTGACTGCAGACGAATGAAGATAATAAAATGGGGGAAAGAAATGAGAATTGCAACAGTGGGCGATAACTGTATTGACTACTATGAGAATCTGCATACAGGATATCCAGGAGGAAATCCTGTCAATGTGGCGGTATATCTTAAGCGTTTAGGAGTGGAAGCTTCATATATAGGATTTGTGGGAAATGATGATTATGGAAAGATCCTCACTGAAGCATTGTCACAGAAAGGTGTGGATATATCCCATGTATCAGTGAAAGAAGGATCCACTGCCGTCACACAGGTGGAGCTGGTGAACGGTGAGAGGGTCTTTGGAGAATATGATGAAGGCGTTATGGCAGATTTTATGCTTACAGAGGATGATCTTCACTTTCTGTCGGAACATGATCTTATCGTAAGCGGGATCTGGGGAAAGATAGAGGGGAGACTTCCTGAACTGAAGAGCCTTGGAAATCTCATCGCATTTGACTTTGCAACAAAGCTTGAGGATCCAATTAAGGAAGCTGCAATACCCTACGTTGATTATGCATTCTTTGCTGCAGAAGAGGAGACAGATGATCTTCTTCATTTCATGGTGACAGAAAAAGCAAAAGGACCTAAGGTTGTTATTGTCACATTGGGTGAAAACGGAAGTATCGCATATGATGGTGATTTTCACCGGTTCGGGATTGTGCCTTGCGAAGTCAGAGATTCAATGGGTGCAGGAGACAGCTATATCGCAGGTTTTCTGAAGGCTGTCATAGAAGGTCATCCTATTCCATATGCAATGGAGCAGGGTGCAAGGAACAGCAGTGTCACTTTGAGTTATGTGGGGGCTTGGTAATGAGAAAGATTGTAAGATGCAGACACATTTTCACTGAAGAAGGGCTGCTTGATGGTTATTTACTGATTTCAGATGGAATGATTGAAAAAGTGGGCTATGGCTCACCAGATGACCAAGAGAGAATGGGAACAGAATACCTGAACTATGAAGAAGGCATGATCATTCCTGGTCTAGTGGATACGCACTGTTTCTTTATGGGGAAGTACTTTCAGGACTATGGAGAAGATTTTTCCGGATATGGTCAAGAAGATCTGCTGCTGGATTTCGTAAATCGTGGCGACAGGAAGCTTGTTCTTGGGAGAAATGTCTGTGAAGAAGCCTTTAGGGCGCTGTCAGAGAAATCACTTCCCAACAGGTATCCCATCGTTCTATTTCACAGTTCCTTCGATGAGATGCTGGTGAATGAGAAAGCAGAGATTAAATATGCGGTGAATAGCGGACCCGTGACTATGGAAGGCTGTGTACACCTCATAGAAGAAGCCTTGAAAGATGAAGAAGCTTTTCTCAGCGCTTATGAAAAACATACGGGAAAGCTTCTTGCTAAAGGGGTAACCTCGGTCAAGGAAGTTGCTTTCGATCAAGGGTTTGGATATTTAGAAGCGCTAGAGAAGTATCGTATGGAGAAAGGTATACCTATAAGAACTGCTGTTGTGAGTCAACCTGTGGCAAAAATCTGGGATATCTCCTGGGCAGTGGACATGAAGAAAAGGTATGCTTATGAAGATTTTCGGTTCCATGGCTTCAATATCATGCTTGATGGATCTATGTCTCAGGAGGAAGCTCATCTTAAGAAGAACTATTCCGGCAGGGGTTATACCGTGCGTACTGTCCCTGACTACGAAAAGGCTTACGATTTGGTAAAGGCAGCGGATGAAAATGATCTGGCGGTGTCTCTACATGCTCAGGGAGGAATGGCTGTGGCGGAAGGTGTAAGGATACTGTCCGGCATGAAAAAAGATAAGTGCGGGAAACTTAAAAACAGACACAGTATGACTGATCTTGAGATGGGAGAAGATGAAGAGTTCCGTAAAATGGCTGAGCTTGATATCCATGCGGAAATCTATCCGCAGATTCAGAGTATCTACGACGACTGGCGAGGAAAGATCAATCAGGTTAAAGGTCATGTGGGAGAAGAATACCGCAGAATCTGGAACAGGGCATCGATGGTTTCTGAAGGTGTATCCATTTCCTGCGCTACTGATCTTCCGCTGCTGTTTCCAGATCTTCCAGAATCGATTTATTATGCATGTGGAGGGTTTGTTGGAGAGTCAGTGGAACCCTTTGTCGAGAAAAATGTTATGGACCGTGTATCCCTCATTAATGCCTGGACCCAGGGTGGAATCGTGAGTCTTTATGGACGTGAAGAAAGGCTCGGAAAGATCAGGGAAGGTTATGGTGCAGATTTAGCGGTTTATGACCGCAATCTTCTGGAGGAGCCCCTGAATACAATAAGAGATGCAAAAGTCTTGCTGACCATCTCAAGGGGGAAAACCTCTTATAAGAGGTTCAAGTAAAAAGATAATGTTTCATCTGGAATCTTACACTGAGAGGCTTTTAAAGTAGAGTGGCTTCTTGGTGTGAGAGACATGATGCTTATGTTCGGTTCAAGTCTTTATATACACCGACCGCCTTGTAAACGATAACAGGGTATGGCGTAAGGAGTTTATCATTCCCAGCACCTTCGATATCTCCGCTGGAACCAATGCTGCAGGTTCGGAAGGGTTAGGTACCCTGCCTTATTTTGCCGGAGAATGAACACCCATAAATGATCCTTTTGCGAGAGGAATGGTGTTTGGTCTGACACTGAAACATACAATGAAACACCTCTACAGATCTGCACTGGAGTCTACCTGAACTTTAAGCACTACTTGGAGGCGGGCATTCTGGAATTAAAGGAGAGAATTATGAGAGCGGCTATGATTGGAGACAACTGCATTGATTACTATGAAAGAATAGGACGGTGGTATCCCACAGGAAATGTTGTGGATACCGGAGTGAATATGAAAAAGCTTGGACTGGATGTGTCTCTTATCAGTACAACAGGTACGGATGAGAACGGACAGCTGATGGCTAGCACATTACGCGATCTTGGTATTGATCTTTCCCACCTTACGGTGCAAGAAGGTGCTACTGCTGTAACCTTTATGGATCTTGTTGATGGGGAGAGAATCCATGGTGATTATGTTGAGGGTGTACTGGAGCATATGGCGTTTTCCGAAGAAGATATCCGATTTGCCGCAGAGCATGATCTCATTCACAGTGCATTATGGGGGAAGGCTGATCAGGTTCTTGGAGAGATTCGAAAAAGAAGTCGAGGCGTCATCAGCTTTGACTATGCGGACAGACTAGAAGATCCAGTAGTTCTGCGTACGGCGTCCTATGTTGATTACGGGTTCTTCTCCTATCATTTTGGACGGGATCAATTCATTGAGGATTTTCTTAAGGATATGGTCACCCGTGGGATGAAACATGCAGTCGCTACCCTGGGTGAGAAGGGAAGCCTGGTATTCGACGGAAAGAAGTATTATGAATATGGTGTTTTTCCTTGCGAGGTCGTCAACACGATAGGAGCAGGAGATAGCTTCATTGCGGGGTACCTGCATGGAGTGCTCAATGGATTATCCATAGAAAAATGTCAGGAGACGGGTGCAAAACTTGCTTCTGAAGTTATCGGTGTTTTTGGTCCCTGGAAAATATAAGGAGGAGAGTAGGAAATGAAAATCGGGTTATTTACTAGTGGTTATCAGAGAAATCCATTGGAGCACGCTTTCATAGATGCGAAGAGATTCGGGTATGATTATATTGAGCTTTGGGGAGGAAGACCACATGCCTTTGCTCCTGATCTGAAAAATGGAGACATCAGTTACATCAGATCTTTGATGGAAAAGTATGAAGTGCAGATTCTTGGGTATACGCCAGAACATAATGCCTATCCTTATAACTTCATGATCGGCTCTGAAGCCATGAGGAGAGACTGTGTTGAATATTTGAAGATGTGCATGGATATGGGGAAGGAGATGGGTGCAGAGTTTACAATGATCAGTCCTGCCCATGCGGGGTATGGAGCAAGATATGATGAGATATGGTCTAGGCTGACCACAACGGTTAGGGAGCTTGCAGACTATGCGGAAAAAATCCAGCATACCATCGTAGTTGAAGCTCTGACCCCTTATGAGACAAATGTAGTGAAGAGTGCCAATGATCTGGCTCGTCTTTTCGATCTTGTAGAATCGCCCTACATAGTGGGGATGTGTGATATTGTACCCCCATTTGTACAGGGAGAAAGCATCATGGCCTATTTCGACCTGCTCAAGGATAAGATGAGCCATATGCATATCATTGATGGAAAGAACGGAGAGGATACACATTATCTTCCTGGGGAAGGGGATATTCCGCTTAAAGAACTCCTTATGGAGATACAATCATGCGGCTATAAGGGTTCGGCGACAATTGAGCTGGTGACAAACTATATCAATGAACCAAGACTCTATGCAAAGAGAGCCATAGACAACTTAAGAGCTGCAATGGAGGTGAGATAAGGATGTTTATAGACATGCACGTCCATCCCGATTTTTACGAGCCGATAAGTGGAGACGAGAGCACTCAGAATCTGAGACATGAATCTCTGAACATACATCTCAATGGAACTGCACCTTTGGAGCATATCTTTAACCAGATGGCTTGTGCTGATCTGGACAGACTTTGTCTTCTTGCCTCCGACTACAGCAGTTCTCACGGTCGTTCTGTGGTGAGCAATGAAGAAGTGGCTTCTCTTGTAAAGCAGTCAGAAGGAAAGTTCATCGGATTTGCCTGTGTGGATCCAATGCGAGAAGATGCGGAAGAGGTGCTTCGATATGCCTTCGAGAAGCTTGAACTAAGAGGGCTTAAGCTTAACCTCAGCCGTCTGAAGCTTTATCCAATGGATAAGCGTCTTCAACCCTTGTATAAAATCTGCCTTGAGTATAATAAACCGATCATTTTCCACAGCGGACTTTCTATGGAGCATGATACGGAGATGAAGTTTTCAAGGCCCCTCGAGTTTGAACCGGTTGCACAGTCCTATCCGAATCTCAGAATCTGTCTTGCACATTTTGGATGGCCATGGGTTCAGGATACAGCAGCTATGATGCTGAAATACAGAAATGTGTATACTGATACTGCACTATTGTACTTTGACAGCGCACGTGAATTCTATCAGCGTGTTTTCACCCATGATCTGGCAATCACTTGGATTGATCGAAGTTTAAGACACCAGATTATGTTTGGCAGCAACAATCCGAGATTTGAGCAGATCAGAATGGCAAAAGCTCTAGGAGAGCTGGGGTTACGAGAGTCTACTCTTGAACTCATCAGATCTGAGAATGCACTGGTATTTCTGGGGGATAAGGAGGAAGCGGTATGGTAGAACATTCTTTCATTCATCTGCAGACTGAAAAATATAATGAATGGATCTTGATTACAAAAGAACTTAAGAAGATCTTGAGTAAGTCTGAGATCCAAAATGGAATCATGTATGTGATTTCAAGACATACCACCACAGGAGTGACGGTGAATGAGGCTCTGGAATGTCTGGAGAGCGACCTGCATGACATGCTGGAGAGACTGATCCCCGAAGATCACCCTTATGCACATGCCAGAATGCTGTCTGCATACGGATCCACTGCGGGGAATCCCACTGGTCATCTAAAAAGCCATCTGACAGGCAATCACTGTGTACTGCCAATTATTGCTGGAAGCATCTCCAAGGGGGATGCCCAGGAAATCTATTTCTGTGAATTTGATGGACCTGCTTCGAGAAATATCACTGTAACCATTATTGGAGAGTAGATGCATTTTGGCAGGACTGATTTCTAGAAAATTATGCTAAGAGAGGTGAACCAATTGGAGAAAATTGCAGTGCTTAGTGTACAGTTCGTGCAATACAGCTTTGAATATTTTATTGAATCTATGGAAAAGTGTGGGGTGAAGAATATTGAGTTTTGGGGAGCGCTTCCTCACTACTGCAGGTTAAACTACAAAAGTAGTGAGGAAGCACATGAGAGTCTAAAATCAATTAGAAAAAAGCTTGAGGAAAAAGGGATGAAAGTGATCATGTATACACCTGAGACACTAGCCTATCCCTATAGCTTCTCACATCCAGAAGAAAGTGTTCGAAATCGTACAATCCGTTACTTTGAGGATGCCTTTCTGGATGCATTGATTCTAGGTACGAATAGAGTGTTTATCAATTCTGGATGTGGATTAAGAAATCTGGATTGGGATACCTCCTGGAAGAATACCGTGAGTACAATAAGAAAAATCTGCGCTGAAGCGCAGAAGTATGATGTGGAGCTTGTGCTGGAGCAGCTGCAGCCGTATGAAAGCAATCTTGTCTGTACACTTGCGGACATTGAAAGAATGCTTGAAGATGTGGGTTATGAAAACCTCAAAGTATGCCTTGATGTAGTTGCTATGGAAGTATCTGGTGATACAATAGATGATTTCTTTAAGGCTCTGGGAAACCGGATTGTACATATTCATCTTGCTGACAGCAATCATCAGATCTTAGGAGAAGGTGAGTATCCGGTGGGGGAATACCTTCTTGATATAACAAAGAATAAGTTTGAAGGATATATATCACTGGAAATCAATGATTCCATCTACTGGTTGAATCCTCATGACTCCATCTGGAAGTCTATGTATTTTCTAGATGCCTATAAAAGAAAAATTCACTAAAAATGCATCATAAATATCATGGCAATGAAATTAAAGCTGCCTATCCAACTGGGGCATACAATTATGTACTTTGAAGGAAGTAGCTGATGGTCTGAAAGAAAGACTTCTAAGTATTTTCAGATTAGATGCTGATGGAAATAGACCAGTCAATGGCGGAAATCAAATATATCGTGAAGAATCTTATTTTAAAGATCTTGTGCTCTTTTACAAATATTTTCACGGTTGTGATGGATATGGTCTGGGGGCCAGCCATCAGACAGGCTAGCTGCACTTGTTGCTGATCTGATAAAGAATAGAGACTAGATGAAAGTCCTGGATCACATGTTAGTCATGTGGTTCAGGACTTTTATGGTACGCCATATGAACGAAATATTTAAACTCTATCTGATATTAGGGTAGTATAACCTTACATCCTGAACGGTTTTGTATTTACTGTCATGGCGGGGCTTTTGGCACATACGGTATATGGCCAACTGGCCAACGACAAGAGTTATATTTGTTTCTTGAAAGTAGACAAGTTGATGGATTCTGGCTTGTTTGAGTGGGTGAGGGAGAGGAATACTTGAAAAAGATTCGGCAAGATAAAGCGATTTACAACTGCCACTGTGGATTCAAAACCCACAGAGACATTCTCGGTGCGATGAACATCATCACTGCACCTGTGACAGGTGGTTACAGACTGTCAGCCTAAGCTGCTATATGCACTGGCTTAGGACGGGCTGATGACAAAGCCCTTAGCTTGGAGTCATACTCCTCTACTGGAAACAGACTGAGGTTTAATCATCCAAGAACCCCCTTGCTTTAGCTATGGGGAGTGTCAATCTGACGAAGTATAAATATTGTTGAGCACGGCCATTAAGATAATAGAATTCATTTTAAATAGATAATAACACTCATAAACACTCGCGAGTGTTTATGAGTGTTGTGAAATAACGCGCGGAGTGTTAAAATGTGTTTAGGAGGTGTTTGCATGAGAATTATACCGATAAAGGAGTCTCTAACGGTTGAATTTAAAAGTGATATAAAGAGACTTGGTGATAGTGAGTTGATTGATTCTATAATAGGTATAGCGAATACTAAGGGCGGTGTCCTATATCTTGGAGTTGAGGATGATGGAAGTGTTACAGGTATACATAGTCAACATAATGATGAGATTGGGCTAATGGCATTGATTGCCAATAGAACTGTTCCATCAGTTTCAGTTCGTTGTGAGATAATAAAAGAAGAGAATAAAGAAGTAATGAGAATCGAGATTCCAATGAGTCGAGCAATTATTGCTACATCAGAGGGTAAAATACAGAGAAGAAGATTAAAATTAGATGGTACCCCAGAGAATGTACCTATGTATCCATTCGACATTAACAGTAGATTATCCGAACTAGGATTGTTAGATTTTTCTGCTCTAGCATTAACTAGTGCAGATATCACAGATTTGGATCCGAATGAGCGTCTGCGCCTACGAAGTATCATTTCCATGAGAAAGGGTGATAAGACTCTTTTAACGCTGAGTGATGAAGAATTGGATAAAGCTTTAAGATTGGTAAAAGAAGAAAATGGAGTACTTTTTCCGACTATAACAGGAATGCTTCTTATTGGCAAAGAAGATCGTCTAAATGAACTGATTCCTACCGCAAAGTCGAGTTTTCAGGTTCTTGAAGGCACGCAAGTCCGCATAAATGAACAATTTTCTAAGCCTTTACTCGCTACATTCGAATTATTCGAAACGTATATGAAAGCATGGAATCCTGAAAGAGAAATGGAATTCGGTTTATTTCGCATCCCAATTCCAGAGTTTTCAGAAGCAGCGTTCCGTGAAGGGCTAGTTAATGCATTTTGTCATAGGGATTATTCAATTTTACAAATGGTGCGGTTAGCGGTTGAAGATGAAGGGCTAACAATCAGTAGTCCTGGAGGTTTTATTGAAGGCGTTAACTTAAATAATTTACTAACTGTAGAGCCTCATGGCAGAAATCAGGCTCTGGCTGATGCATTGAAGAGAATTGGTTTGGCAGAAAGAACTGGAAGAGGGATAGATCGTATTTTTGAAGGTTCCATTGTTTTTGGAAGACCACTACCTGACTATTCTGAGTCGAGTGATAGGGTAGTGAAGTTATTTATTCCTCGAGCTGAACCAGATATGGCTTTTACCAAAATGATTTCGAACGAAGAAAATAAAACTGGTCGTACGTTACCTATTAATTCACTAATGGTGCTATCTGCATTAAGAGTGCAAAGAAGATTGAATATACATGAATTGGCGGAATTGCTCCACATAAGTGAGATTAGAACAAACGCAACTATTCAACAGTTAGTAGAAAGAGGTTTGATAGAAATTTCAGGAAGCGGGAAATCAAGGGCTTATATCTTAAGTTCAAGGGTTTATCGTGATCAGGATAATTCAGTTGGATATGTCAGACAAACCGGAATTGACAGCTTAAAGTTTGAGGAGCTCATAATCAAACTGGCAAAACACCAAGGTGGATCTGTTACAAGGGACAATGTAAAAGAGCTGCTTAATTTAAGCGATAATCAGGCATATCGTATCCTGAGAAAGCTTGCGGATAGAGATCAATTATATCTTATTGGGAAAGGAAGAAATGCGCGATATGAATTGGTCAAGAAACATGATTAAGCATCTTGGTGAAACACTCGTGAGTATTTATTGTGGGATGTCTTGACTTGACTCACCTTCATAAGAATCTACCCTAAGTATGCCAATAGAATAGATTAATGATGCTCAGTATGAAAAATGCTGAGCTTTTTTCATGTAATCCGACGACAATATTCACTGATTTTAATGGATTGCAATAATATTCTGATATAATAAGAGTATTGAAAATCTTTCTGGAGGCCCATATGAATCTGAAGTTATATATAGAGAAGCATACGAAGAAAACCGTTGAACTGAATGATCTACTCAGCAATTATCCTGAGAGTTATGAAGCTGCCGCTTCTGACATCAGTCTTTTAGTAGGAGAAGGAGCACTTATCCCTGTGAAAGCTTCAGGAATGAACGGACGAAGACCTTTACTCTACAACAGGTATAAGATCGTCAGTCAAGAGAAGGATTATACTCAAGTATTCACGAAGGTTAAGCTTCTCCATGCCCGCTTTGATCATCAGTATTATCTGACTCATCCCGAGCAGTACCTTGTTAATGCAGAAGACATAGAGGCGCTCAGCGATTTTCTCTGGAAGAGATCTCATGAGCTAAAGGCACCCATGTCCATCAATGAACGTTCTTTCTCCATATTCGGTAAGGAGAAACTTCTGAAATTCATAGAGCATCAGTTTTCCACATACTTCAGAATGAAGGAATTTACACTAGAGGATCTTCATACCTACCCTACACCGGAACCTTTCTTTGAATACATCCATCCTGAATTAGAAAAGGGAGAAATCCTCATTATAGAGAATAAGGATACCTGGTATACTCTTCGTAAAATCATGAGAGAAGAGGATAAACCGGTCCTCTTTGGCATTCCTTTCAAAGTGCTCCTCTATGGAGAAGGAAAGAAGATTACCAGACAGTCGGGCAGACTTCGGGAGTATATCGAAGAAATTCTTGGAGAGGAGAAAGCCGATTTCTACTATTTCGGAGACCTTGATTATGAAGGTATCTCTATCTACCAGGAAGCAAAAATGAAAAACCCGGAAGTTCACATTAAACTTCTCGTTGACGCCTATGAGGCGATGCTCGAAGTTCATCCCATGACAGAATATCCGACAACCCGAGATTACAGAGCACCAAGGGCAGACCTTGTAAGCTTTCTGTCTCATTTTAAGACAGATCATCAGGAGAAAATAGTGCGTATTCTGGAGAAGGGGCAGTATATCCCTCAGGAAATTCTGAACCATCAGATCCTTGGATCCAGAATGAAAGGACAAAACCATGTATGAATTCCTTGAAGGCTTCCATCAGAGAATGCAGCTCATCGGTGTGGTGGATGCACTGATCAATCGAAGAAACAAGAAGCAGGAACTGGAAAATCCCATTGGAGATAAAGAGTTTGAGAACCTCATCTTTTCTGTCCTTGTATTCATCATGGATAAGACACTTACCGAGGAAGAGGAGTGTACCCTAAAAACCATATCCGCATTTGTTGAAAAGATATTGGAAGACTACTATATTTATCCTGATGCAAAGGAAATGGCATTGCCCATCACAGAGTACATCATAAAGACTGTGCTGCAGTTTGATGGAAAGAACACCTACTATCCGGTGATGAACTATGAAACACGCGAGTGGGTACAGCTGAGAATCAAACTCCTCAATGAAAAAGTGGAAGACAGGCCCCAAGGGTATGTCAGCATCTACTCGCTGACCGATCAGGGGTACGATTTTCTCTTCCGTACCAAAGAAGTGGACAATGAACTGAGCTTCTCTGTGGAAGAGTTCAAGCTGAGAGAACTCATCAGAAGAAAGAACTACAAGAAGGCGCTTTCCCAGAGCAACAATCTTGTTCAGATGGTGCGTCAGAAGAAAAGAGATCTTGAACAGTTCATACAGGCGGCCAGAGGAAACATCCATGATCTGGACCTGACTAAGTTTGACGAGCTCATCTCGAGCATCTACAAGCTTCTTCAGGAAGAGTATAAAGCCCTGGGAGAGATCCAGAACATGGTGAGAATGTCAGAGGGAAGAATAAGAGAAGATTACGAGAAACACGGCGAACTCACGGAAGACCTGAAAAAAGCGCAGACGGAAATGAAAAGAATCATCGAGAACCTCTCCACAGCGAGAAAAGAGCAGTCCAGTCTCATCAACAGCCGTGAGGGGTCCTACAAGATCTTAAAGTCCACTCTGGAAGAGAGCTTCCAGTTCACGACTCAGAAACGGTATGACTTCGAACAGGAGATCCTTCTCCCCATGGAAAAGATCACTGAAGAAGGCGTAAAGAATCTCTGGAAACTCTTCACGCCGCTCTTTCATGTGGAGCCCTACAGGTATCTCCCCATAAGCCTTTTCTACAAAGCCCAGGGGAAACTGTCGGAAGAAGAATCCACAGAAGGAGAGGGAATCCTTGTGGATGAAGTCAAAGAAGATGTGGAAAAAGAGAAGAACGAGAAAATCAACGGTATCTATCTCAGGATTCTCACATCCATTGTGGAAGAAGCGGGGAAAAGAGAGGGAAGCATTGACTTCAAGACTCTTTGCAGTGAGCTTAAGAATAACTCCGAGGAGTTTAACGCCCTCATGCAGCAGAATCTTCTCTTCATCACCATGCTGAAGCTCTACGAAATGGAGACCTTAGATGTCAGAGCTTTCAGGGAGTCCGATAGGCAGTTCCTTGGTAACAGCACAGGAGAATTCAATGTGGATGCTCTTCTTCATCAGCTCATCTACAGGGGTTCACGATTTGAATCCGTGGATCATCTGATATTCAGCAAAATCGAGCAGGACAGTTTTGAGATCGTCGTTGAAGAGAGAAGCGATACGCTTCTCTTTCGAAAAACCGTAGAAGTAGACAATATCAGCATTAAGGTGGTGAATGAAAATGGAACACATTAGAACAGCTTCTGCACTGCTTAAGGTGCTCATGGAGGAAGGAAAGCTTACCAGAACCTCCCATAAGGATCTGTTTATGTCCTATATCAGTGAGATGAAAGTGGAAGAGATCCTGGATACCATGACAGAGGAGCTGGACGCTGAGGTCCTTAGAGTCAACAATGTCCTATACCTCCTTCCCTCTCAGGAGAACGAGCTTCTGGGGTTTCGTCACAGAGATACGAGAGAATGGTTCGGAGGCAATGCACGCCAGACTGATGCGTTCCTTGCCTACTACATTACCGCCGTGATCCTCAATCTTTTCTTCGGCGGGAAAAACAGAGATCCCAAGCAGAGGGAATTTCTTTCCCTCCTTCATGTGGTGGAGGAGATGGATAGAAGAACCGGGGAAGTGCTCAGCAGGAAGGAAGCGGCCAAGGAGATGGACCAGAAAGTGAGCATGAACTTCGAAATCTGCGCCGAGGTCTGGGACATAAAGAAGGGGCATGAGGAAGGAAGCAGAATCACGACGAAAATGGGCTTTCTTCTAAGAGTCGCGAGGCTTCTTCAGCAGGAGGGACTCCTTCGGATCTCGGAAGATGAGAAGGAAATCCGGACAACAGAAAAGCTTGACGATCTTATGATTCACTATTACCTCAAAGAGGACCGGGTCCAGGAGATCCAGAAGATACTAAGGGAGGAAGACCATGCCGAAGATCAGTAGAATCCGTATCATAAACTTCTCCTATAACGGAGACAAGAGACTGATTCTTGATGAACTGTTCAATCTTCATCAGGGAGAAGATGCCCTCATCAGTCTTAAGAACGGTGGCGGAAAAAGCGTACTTGTTCAGGCGCTGATGCAGCCGATCTTGCCGAATCTTATGCTGCAGAAAAGAAAAATGAGCGATTTCTTTGTGAAAAAGAAGCAGCCTGCATACATTCTTGTGGAGTGGAAACTGGACGGAGACGGTGGGTATCTGCTCACAGGCATTGCCATGATGAGCAAGGAAAATACCTTCCAGGACATTGAGGAAGGGAATCACGCAGTCAAGTACTTCACTTTCACTACAAGTTACAGGCTTAATGATGCCATGGATATCCGGCATATTGAGCTTACAACCAAAGACAAGAACAGAGTGCTGGTTAAAGGTTTCGGGGAAGCCCAGAAGCTGATTCAGGATGCGCGGAAAACACGCAGCGGAAGTGTCGCCTACTTCAGCGAATACGACAGAAGAGCTTATCAGAAGCATCTGGAGAGCTACAATATCCATCCTGACGAATGGAAGACCGTGCTTCTGCCCATAAACTCCGAAGAAGGCGGACTCATCAAGATCTTTGAGAAATGCAGAACCCCAAGACTTCTTCTGAGAGACTGGATTCTTAATACAGTGAATAAAGTGATTTTTGATGATCAGGATGAATCCCAGAGTCTTCCTGAGATGATGGGTAACCTCGCCCAGTCCATGATCGAGAATGAATCCTTCATCCTGGAAAGGGATCTTCTCAAAGGTTTTTCCGGAAGGCTTAAGCTGCTTAGTGATACAGTATGCAGAGCTGCAGGCACTCAGTCAGAGAAGCTGGAAAAGGAGAAGGAACTACGCGCCCTAGAGCAGTTTCTTCATGTGGAGCTAACAAGGCTTGAAGAAAGAACGCGATCTCTGGAGGAGGAACTGGAAGAGAAGAAGAAGGAACTCTACAGGATCGATCAGGAGAGAGTGTCTGAGGAGTTCTACATCGCCGAAGAAAACTACGAGAAGAGCAGACAGAAAGTGGAAGAACTGAAAGCTGAGCTTGAAGCATCCGAAGAAAAACTGAGAAACGTTCGGTATGACATTCAGGTCATGGATGCCAGAATGGTTTATGAGGAGATGTTGAAGCTTCAGTCAGAGATTGCCGGTATTGAAACTGAGCTCAAGAGACTGAAGGAGCCATCAGAAGACCAGGAGATGATGGAAAGAATTGCCTATTCGCTGAAAGTTTCACTGGAAGCGAAGGCTCAGGAGCTTTTCAGTAAAATTGAAGAGCTTAGAGATAAGCTTGATAGTCTCCAGGAAAGAAGAGAAGAGATCAGGAAAGAGGAAGCCTCATTAAGAAGCAGGGAGAAGGAAAACATCAGTGTAATCAGTGAGCATCATTCTTTTATCAGCGCCTTTGAAAGAGACGAGAATGAGCTTTCCGAACGGTTCCAAGTCAGTATTCAGAGAAACCTCATGAAGGGACTGGATACGAAAACGGCGGACGCTTTGACCAATTCCATCCGGAAAGAGGTAGAAAATGTAGCGTTGGGACTGGAAAGTGTTGAGCGGAAGAAGCTGCAGGCCATTGAGGAAGAGGAAACAGTTCTTGGGGAATTCCCGAAGGTGGAAGTCAGAAAAAGGGAAACTGAAAACAGCCTGAAAAGTCTTGCAGGAGAGCTGAGAGAGTTTGAGATGAAGGAAGAAGAAGTTCTTAAGTGTCTCAACCGTTATGACATCAGTTCCACCAAGAGATTTCAGAAGGAGTATCTCCTATCAGTGCTTAAAGAACTTACGGTAACAGCAGAGGAGAAGCTGGACGCGGCCAAAGAGGAAGTGAGAAGCCTTGAAAAGAGGAAGTCTGCCATGGAGAACGGCATTCTTCATGTGTCCAAGGAATTCTTCGATCACCTGATGGATATGGGGATTGAGTTTGACACAGGAGAAAACTATCTGCAGAAGCACAGCATGGAGATTAGGAAGACTTTGCTGAGGTCAGTTCCGCTTCTTCCCTATGCCTTTCTTCTGACAGAAGAAGGGCTTGAAAAGCTGAAGAACAATCTTCCTGAACACCCGATGCTTACGCCGGTACCGGTGCTCACTTATGGAAGCCTAGAAGGTAATGCAGAAGAAGACACAGCATTTGTTTTCATCGGTCCGGGGAAAATGATTGTTTCAAAACCTGATGAGAAGCTCTTTGAAAGCGACGGGCTTGAAAGCTATAAGGCTGAGCTTGTCAAAAAGCTGAGAGAGGAAGAAGAAAGTAGAAAACACTATGAAGCATACCTGAAAGAGCTGAGAGAAAACGAAAACCTGATTCAGAACTTCCACTATACAGAAACCTACTTCAAAGAAGCCAAGGATAAGGAGAAGAAGTATCTTAATGAGATCTCGGATCTGAAGGACAGATCAGATGTTCTCCAGAGAAGAAGAACTGAGATCAGGGTTCTTAAGACGGTACTGGAAAAAGAGAAGGAAGAGAAGAAAAGAGAGCTGAACGAAATTGAGAGAAAGCTCCGGAAGCTGGAAGCACACCTGGCAGAGAATGCGGAATATGAGCAGCATCTACAGAGAAAAGAAAACCTTGAGAAAGAACAGGAAAATCTGGAGCGGAGACTGAAAAGTTTAAAATCTGAAGAAGATGAAATTACAGTCTTTACTGGCAATATGTATAAAGAGATCTGGAGTCTGGATGCAGAGCATAAAACTGTTTCCAGAGAGAAAGATCAGTTTGCCCATGCAAAAGAGAAGGCTCTTGAAGAAGGCAGCATCGAGGAGCTTAAAGCCAAGCACAGCAAGTATCAGGAAAAGATTGGCGGCAACATCAACCGTCTGGAGAAAGAGTTTTCAGATAAGGCAGGTGATCTGAAGACAAAAGAGAAGAAGCTTTTAAGTACTGGAGTATCCGAAGGAGACTATAAAGCTCTTGTCTATCTTGAGTCTGAAGCGGAAAGAATGAGAAGTGTAAGGAAACAGCTGGAGACCGATGTGAAAAATAGAGCTGAAATTTCCAAGGATGCAGAAGTTGAGGCTGGAAGGCTTTTAGGGATCTGTGAGGCAAAGAAGGAAGACCTGAAATACAAAGGAATTGTTCTGCTTCCAAAAGAAGAGATCCATGGAAAGTATAAGGAAAGATCCTCTGAGTGCAGAGCTTCCATGAAAAAAATGGAGGATCAGAAGAAGTCTCTTGAGAAATCCTTGAGAAGCTGTACAGACATTCGGGATAAAATTCAGGAAAGACTGAGAGACAGTAAGATCAAAGTCAGCATCATGATCTGGCCTGAAGATAGAAATGTTGAGAGCGGATTCAAAGAGGTGTCGGAGGAGCTGCAGTCTCTGTCAAAGAAACTGTCAGAGGAAAAGACGGAAATTCAGCAGATCTACTATAAGCTGAAAGAAGACTATAAGGAAAAGCATCAGCATCTCTCAAGCATTCTCTATACTGTGGAGAAGATGTATGATTCGGCTGAAAGGGATCCAGATAATTACTACTATCTGTACGAGTATATGGAGAATCAGCTGGATGTTCTGGACAAACTGATCAAGGTTCAGGAAACACGTCTTGAAAACATGGAAAAGTTCTTTAATGATACGGTTGTGCAGAGCTATGCTCTGGCAAAAGAAATCTATGACCATGTGAACAGAGTGGCGGATGACTCCAGTATTCAGCTGGATGGCAAGAATAGAAAAGTGAAGATGATTGAGATTATACTACGGGAGCTGGAACCTGAAGAGAAGGGCATGGAAGCCATGAAGCAGTATATCAGGGAATGTGCCAGCGATGTAAAAGAGCAGCTAAAGACAGGGAAGACAAAGAAAGATCTGAAGGATCTCATTTCAAAGTTCATGTCCAGTGAGGAGCTTCTTAACGTAATCTCTGATCTATCGGATCTTCGTATCAAAGCATATAAAGTGGATATCAATGCCCAGAACAGCAAAGCTAAGGATTGGGAGAAGGTCATGCGAGAAAACTCCGGGGGAGAGCGATTTGTCTCTTTCTTTGCAGTAATGATTGCGCTCATGTCCTATGCTAGAAATAGTCGCAAGGGTACAGAGGACTATAACAGAAAGAACAAGGATTCAAAAGTTCTCCTTATGGATAATCCATTTGGTCCGATTTCATCAGACCATCTGCTCAAACCTCTCTTTGATATTGCCAAGAAGTACAACACTCAGCTCATATGCCTGACGGATCTCAAGCAGAACTCCATCATGAATCAGTTTAAGGTCATCTTCATGATGAAGATCGTTCCGAATACTTCGGGGACAATGGAGTATCTAAAAGTGGAAGAGAGTACATATGCGGGCGAAGTGGATTCGGCAGAGGAAAATCTGGAAATGCTTCACTATCATCAGGAAGTGGAGCAGATGAGTCTGTTGGGTGACTGATGATTCATTCTATAATACAGGACATTCGAAAGGGTTATCTGAAGTATTTGCTTCAGATAACCCTTTGTTACTATATATTCACAAGTGTGATAATCATCATAAGTTACCTTGATTCATCAACAATCTTGATTCAAAATAATCTCGAAGGTTCTGATCCTGACAAAACACATAACATCCTTTCATTCCTCTACTTAATAGAACGCGGTAAATGTTTTTGATGTAGTTTGTTAGTTCGTCAGGTTTAGCTTTGAGGCCTTTTTTACCGGCTGCATCTTTATAGTTATCATAACTGCCGTGGACTTCCATGGATACAGGATCATATTTCAGATCATTTCCAATGATTACGCCTATATAGTCAAACTCTAAACCTTGAGACGTATGTATACAACCGATCTGATCAGCTTTATCAGGATCAACAGCCCATGAATATGAATTATTTCGACTGTTCCATGGCATGGAAAAGTTATATTCATCAATAATAATGTCATGGATCTCCGCATTTGAATTTCCTTCTTTTTCTGATGTCCAGTTCCATGCGTACCCTGCAAGCATTCTTGCTTTGAATCCTTGTTCATTTTTATGGTCAATAAGTTCCTTGAGGTGGTTAGGATCATCAACTAATTTAAATTCGAATGTCTTTTGGTCCCACCCGTCAAAATTAGCGGTATCAGAAAGTCCTAAAGTATGTTCAATCCAGTTCAGAAATCCTTCTGCACCTGCACATCTGAACTGAGCAATCAGATCGATTTTTATAACTTCAGAATTATAATTGCTAGCTATTTCCATAATCTTTTCTACGGTACCTTCATCATTAGGTCTGATTCTCTGGAAATCATCTACAAAGAAAACATTGCGTTTGGAAGAACGTATAACATCGTCAACTTGGCTTTCGCCTTTATACATATAGGTGCCTTTACCTTTGAGCCTGTGGGCTTCATCTACAATAAGCATATCAAATTCATCATCAAGCGCATCGTAGAATCTACCTGACCCGGAAAAAATTGCGTTCAGTCTTTTCTTTGTATATTTTCTTTCACCACTAAGTGATGTAATGAGCGCTTCTTTGAATGAAGCGTTTGGTGCGACAAACTGAATATTCATATCCTCATTTAACAATCTTACAAATGCATTCATTGCTACTACTGATTTTCCAGTACCTGGTCCGCCATTAATAATGATCGTCTTCTTGCTATCGCCATTCATTGCATGTTCAATGATATTGGCATAAGCAACTTGCTGTTCATCAAGTAATGTATAAACCTGATTTCCTTGAAACATGCTGGTAATATACTCAACGAATTTTTTAGAAGGTTTTATTTTACCGTTCTCTATCTGATAAAGTATTTCCTTGCCTCTACCTTTTCCCACGTACTTCTTCATAAAGGCTTCCAGCCTGTTTACGTCTCTGGAAAAGAATATAGGTGTATCTTCAATGATCTCTGAGTATTGAGGACTTAATAGAGGCTCAGGTTCACGAATGTTATAGTTATGAAGGTAAGCACAGGAATACGACTGGATATTCTTAGTATAAACAGCCTCATTCATATCGGTAATGTATTTCTTATAGGAATATGCCTGATATGATGGATGTGGAACATCTCTAATTGCGCCACCAAGGAAGGTTGCCACCAGTTCTTCCTTTTCTGTAGATTGAGCACTTTCCCATTGCTTTAGTTCAATAATTACGAAATTAGCTTCATCCTTATCATTGTGACCTGTAACAATGAAGTCAATCCTTTTACTTGTTGAAGGAATATTATATTCTACCAGTACTCCACAATCACCGGGAAGTTCAGCTTTTCTTAAAGCGGTCTCCATAAAACGAAGTGAATTATTCCAGGATCTCTTTTCGTTATTATTGACCTTACGACCAAACTTTTCGTTAAACCCTTTTTCTATATCAGAGACGATGGCATTATTATCAACAGCATTTTTAAAACCCTGCACATCACTTTTGTAGATAATCATAATATCACCTCAACTCTGTATATTTTTTACTGTTACCATAAGCTTTATCTTTTTGATATTTTTCCTCATTCATCTTGAGTTTCTCTTCAATGATGCTGGTAATATCAACATCCAGCTTGTCTGCCAGGAGTACACAGTAAATTAACACATCAGCCAGTTCTTCCTTCATGTTATCAATATTAACCTTATTTTCTAAATCTGTCCCTGACCATTGAAAAGTTTCAAGCAGTTCTGCAGCTTCAATGCTAATAGAGATTGCCAGGTCTTTAGGATTATGAAACTGGTTCCAGTTTCTATCATCTCTAAACTTAATTATTTTATCTACTAAATGCTGATCCATATGTCCTCCAATACAAGTGTATTTTTCTAACTATTCTTATTATAACTTTATTTTCGAGTATATGAATAAATATATGAAATTTGGGTATAATAACTTTATGTGATTCTTCATATTTGCACACAAAATAGCACCTCTGTAAGAGATGCTACAATCTAATTTCAACCTATCTGAAAAGAATAAGAATTAATTTATCAGATAATAAGAGTAGAAAAACAAAATAGATAGAAGTGTTGTAAATCAGAACAAACTAAAATTACGTCATAGTAAGCGCTTTAAGAATGAATTGAGTGGCAGATACTAGTATGATTTAAAATCTATATTGTTATTTCTTTAAAATGTCATATTTGATATAATAAATATAAAATACAACGATAAGGAGAAAGAAGATGGCTAAAGCACCAAGTAAGTGTCCAATGTGTGACGAGAAAATTAAATGGGAAAAAGTTGACGCACAGAAAAAAGGTTTTAGTGTTGGCAAGGCGGCTTTGGGTGGAGTTTTATTAGGTCCAGTGGGATTAATTGGTGGTGCATTGGGAAAGAAAATGGAAAATTATTATTGTGGGAGTTGTGTGTTTTCACATGAGTATCGTGGATAATTAATTCGAACTATTAGAGATCTTCAAATAAAATAGGTTTATTGAGAATGATTAAGTGTCCTTAGCAATGATCCTAAAATGATATTTTCGCTCTGTTCCTATTCTATAGACGCAAAAAGGAGACTATTCATTTTCAAGCTTTAAGTTTGATTAGATAGGTAATATCTTGATGGATTCGTCTCCATAGCTAATAGCAACCTGACGCCGTTACTTATGGTACGGTTCACTGTACCATATCCTAAATGCTCTATAAATCTGCTCAAGCATACTGACAACTGAAAGCTCATCGGACAAAGTTAAACTGGACAAACTCAAAGTATCATCAGAATCAAATTTCATATTTATGACAAATGCAATTTTTGAATGACCGCTAAGTGATAGGCTTTGGAGCGTTTCTGAGAACGAAACAGAATCCAGAGCCTTTCCTTTAACATGAACTCGATAAGTGTAGAAAGATGAAACAAGTGGTGGGATTTCAGTGATATTCTCCACTGCTTCAATACTTAGGTTACAATACCTGCCTAGACGTTTGCTGTATTCTTTTATGGCTCCCAAATAGTAATCTGGAATATCCTTTTTTTGATGAACTATGAGCAGTGTAACCAAATCCTCACCTCCGAAAATGTTATTCTCATCATATCATGATATTTTAGAGATGTGGAGAGGATGAACCTTACCCTAAGAAAGCTGTATTCAAAAAAATAGCCACTATAGTCAGATTTCAACTTCTGACTGTAGTGGCTGACATCATTTAAAATATAATTGATATCATAAACTTTCTTTTAGACTTCCTTACTCTCCAGAAATTCTTTCTTGATGGCGCTTAGTAGCTCCTCATTCGTCAGAAGATCAAATCCTGTATAGGCTAGCGCTTTGATTCCACGAATGAGTGCTTCATGCCCTTTATCAGTAATGGTGGCATCTGCAAAATCCGCACTATGGGAAATGGCATCCGGTGCACCGAATCCCAGGTAGGGATGTATTGCAGGAACCTTATAGCTCACATTACCCATATCGATGGATCCTGAACCTCCTTCAGGGGAGAAGATAGTTGTTTCTCCTGCTTCAAGAAGGTTCTTTGAGAAGGTATCCGATAGAGCCTCATTGGTCTTCATATTGTCATAGGAGATCTCATAGTTTGAGATGGTGAGCGTTGCTCCTGTCATTAATGATGCGCCTTCAGCGATATGCTTAACCTTTTCCACTATAGTATCCAGAACTTCCCTAGTTGCTGCACGAATATAGAACTGAGCAGTGGCATCTTCAGGAACAATGTTTGCCGCAAGGCCTCCTTCGGGGATGATGCCATGAATCCTGACATCAGGTGTCACATGCTGCCTCAAAGCATTGATTCCGTTGAAAAGCTGAATAACTGCGTCTAGAGCGTTGATTCCCTTCTCCGGCTGAGCTGCAGCATGACTTGCCTTTCCCTTATAGGAGAACTGAAGGGCATCCATTGCTAGTGATTTTCCGCTCTTCACGGAGTGCTGACCAGGATGAAGAATCATCGCAGCATCCACGGAATCAAACAGTCCCTGTTTTGCGATTTCCACTTTAGCGCCATCGGTTTCCTCTGCTGGTGTGCCGAAGACACTGATTTTGCCACCGGTTTCTGAAATCACCTTGCTTAATGAGACTCCAGCTCCTGCCCCCATGGTTCCGATCATATTATGACCGCATCCATGACCGACACCCGGAAGAGCATCGTACTCACATAGGAACGCTATATGCGTACCTGGAAGTCCACTGTCATATACTGCATGAAAAGCAGTGGCTTTACCTACAATGCCCATCTCAATTTCAAAACCGTTCTTCTTCAGAAACTCAGTGAGCTTCTCCACTGCCAGAAACTCCTCGTTGCCAAGCTCCGGATGGGCATAGATATAGTCGCTGATTGAAATGAGCTCATCTTTCATGGCATCAATATGGTCACTTATCCTCTTCTTCATACGCTTCTCCTTATGGTCTTAATTCTTATTCTCTGCTGTTTCCATTCTATAACACTTTGGACAGGAAATCCTTGGTCCTCGGATGTTTCGGATGATTAAAGATCTCACTTGGCGTATTTTCCTCCACTATGAGCCCGTCATCCATAAACAGCACTCGATCTGCAATTTCTCTGGCAAAGCCCATCTCATGGGTGACCACAATCATGGTCATGCCATCTTCTGCAAGCTTCTTCATGACATCCAGAACCTCACCTACCATCTCAGGGTCTAGGGCTGACGTGGGCTCATCAAAGAGCATGACATCCGGAGACATGGCAAGTGCCCTTGCAATGGCGATTCTCTGCTTCTGTCCGCCTGAAAGCTTTGATGGATAGCTTGAAATCTTGTCCTCAAGTCCGATGCGTTTAAGAAGTCTGTCTGCAATGACCTTGGCATCTCCTTGAGAAAGACCCTTAAGCTTTCTTGGTCCGATGGTGATGTTCTCAAGGACCGAAAGGTGAGGGAATAGGTTGAACTGCTGAAACACCATGCCCATTTTCTGGCGGATGAGATCGATGTCCACTTTCTTGTCCATGAGAGAGATTCCTTCAAAGGTGATGTTTCCGCCTGTAGGTTCCTCAAGGAGGTTGAGGCATCGAAGGAATGTGCTCTTTCCGGAACCGCTGGGTCCGATGATGACCACGACTTCTCCCTTTTTGATGGTGAGATCCACACCTTTGAGCACTTCGAGTTTTCCGAAGCTTTTCTTTAAATCACTGACATTAATCACTGGTCTGCATCCTCCTTTCAAATAGTCCAAGAATCTTCGAGAGTCCGAAGGTCATGATGAAGTAGAGAAGGGCGGCGATCATGAGCGGCTCAAACACCTTGAAGGTGTTTCCTCTCACCGTGTCGGCATTATACATGAGATCATGGATACCGATGATGGATACGATGGAGGATTCCTTGATGATGGTGATGAACTCATTCCCGAGGGCGGGCAGGATGGTCTTCACCGCCTGGGGGATGATGATGTATCTCATGGCCATACTCTTCTTCATGCCGATGGAACGGGCAGCTTCCAGCTGACCCTTGTCCACGGACTGGATTCCAGCCCTTACGATCTCGGAGATATACGCCGCGCTGTTTATGGAGAGAGCGACGATACCTGCCGTAAAATCGGGCAGCATGATGCCGATATAGGGAAGTCCGTAATAGATGACATAGAGCTGAAGAAGAAGAGGCGTGCCTCTTATGAATTCCACATAGGCAGAGCCCAGGAATTTAAGCGGTTTATTACTGCTTAATCTCAGAAACGCCAGAATCAGGCCGAAGACCGACCCAAGGATCACGGTGAAAAAGGCGAGAATCAGCGTATATTTCATTCCGTTAAGAAAGAAGTTCTGATATTTGGGGATGAAGCTGAAGTCCATGAAATACCTCCTAGTATCGTATAAAGAATGATTTAAAAAAGGGAAAAGTCAGGGGTTAGCCTGACTTCCCTTAAAGGTTTAGTTTTCCTGCTGCTCTTCTGCAAGAAGGGTAGCATCGGCTACGAATTTGTCCACAAGATTCTCATCCAGAAGTCTTGTCAGTGTCTTGTTTACCGCTTCAAGATAGTCTCCGCTGTCTTTCTTCAGGGCAATGGCTGTTCCATTGTCTTCCATCTCTATAGGAATCTCTGTGATGAAGAGCCCTGGATTTGCAACAACACCGCTCTTGGCTACAGGATACTCGATGATGGCGGAGTCGATTCTTCCACTGTTAAGGGACAGGATAAGATCTGTGATCTTACCAAGGGCTACTGGTGAGGCACCTGGAAACTGTTCGCTTGCGATGGTTTCCTGGATGGCACCCTTCTGTACGCCGATCTTCTTGCCCTTAAGGCTGTCAGCAGAAGTAAGCACATCCTTGTCCTCAGCTCTTACGACCACTGTCTGGAGGGACTGGTAGTAGATCTGTGAGAAGTCCACGTTCTCCGCTCTCTCAGGTGTAGGGGACATTCCTGCGATGACGATGTCGATGTTTCCCTGGTCAAGCGCTGCAAGGAGTCCGTCAAATTTCATGTCCTTGATCACAAGCTCTACGCCCAGATCTTTTGCAATTTCTTTTCCGATCTCAATGTCGAAACCCACAATCTCATCTTTTCCATTGATTGATGCATGGAATTCATAAGGCGGGTAATCGGCACTGGTACCAAGAACCAGCGTACCTTTTTCCTTGATTTTCTCAAGTGGTGTCTGCTCCTTTACCTCAGGCGCAGCCAGAGGTGCTGAAGCGACAGCTTCCGGTGAACCTTCTGATGCGGCTTCTTTGGATGCGCAGGCGGCAAAGGACAGAAGTGAGGTAAGTGCCATGGTCAGTATGAGTGCTTTCTTTAATCCTGTTTTTTTCATTTGTGTTTCCTCCCAATCGGTTAATATTTCATAATAATACAAGAAGTTACATAAATATGCAATAGCTTAATTCAGAATTAATCCATATTTGTGGGGAGATTATCTGAGTTTAATTCGTTTACATCATATAATAGCCCATGAATACACGGTTTTAATAAGAGTTTTGTAACATTATGATGAATATAAAATTATGATAATCGTGAATAGCTGTTAGTATGCATGCTTAATGATGCATAAATATTCATTTGTTTGAGAAATTAATTACTGTTTGAAGCATTTATTTGGAATCTGTTACCGGAATCGGTAAGATATTAAGGAAAAGAAGATTTGTTCAAGAAATATGCATGTTATTATGGATAGTTGTGGTGTCGAAAATCCATTTTTTAAAGAAAGAACGATCCTGGATTAACTAATAAAGCATAAGAAACAAAGTGGGTTTTGTGATGAAAATATTACTCCTGCAGTAGTGAAGAATGAAACTGGATTTACCGCTGATATAAAATTGTATTCAAATATAAAATAGTCTATAATATAATCAGAAAGTAAGAAAATCTGAAAGGAGGATTGCTATGTTAATTGAAATGCGTGGAAGATCACAAATAACTATCCCTTCTGAGATAGTTAAAAATCTTGGAATAAAAGAAGGAGATAAGTTTGAAGTAATTGAGAAGGATGGAGGTATATTTTTATGTCCAGTAGTGGTTTATCCTAAAAAGGAAATAGTCCGTATTGCTAAACTTATTAAGGAAACAGATGTTGAGTATAAAAGTGGTGGATTAAAATCCTATGATGACGTAGATAAAATGTTTATGGATATGGGAATCAACCTAGATGAAGTTTAAAATTGTTCTCACAAAAACATTTGTAAAAAGTTTAAAAAAACTAACTAAAATAGAACAAAAACAAGTGGCATCTACATTGAAATTGTTACAAGTAAATCCACACTACCCTTCTTTACGAACTAAGAAAATTAAAGGATTTCAAGATTTATTTGAGTGTAGCGTAAATATGGATATAAGGATACTTTGGAAGTATGAAGGAGCGGATATAATAATAGCATTAGATATTGGACATCATTCTATTGTGGATAAATTATGATTTTTAAGTCCGTTTGTAAGGAAAGACCTTGTCATCGAAAGTGTTTTAAGCAATGCCAATTTACATGCCTAAGTTAAGTGATTTAATAAATGATGACAATTCAAGATTCTTGAAGATGAGATTGATTCCTAGTGGGTAAGTACAGATTTCAAGCTTTGTTCTGTATCTTTCAATACTAACTAAATCAATAATAGTATCATTTGTGCATTTAAATTTTGGTTCAACATAATTCACCTCCCAGTATAATATGAAATAATTGTACAATTCCTGTTCCTTATTCGTTCGTTATTTAGTTCCGTATTTGGTTATTGCTGCAAACTATTAATGATTGTTCACGGAAGAATAGTGCTGGGTAGTCAAATTTTCGTGACAGCACTGACACTGATCGCATTGAATAATCTCTTTTAAGGAACAGGAAAGAGTGCCAGATATTAGTAAATATAGATATTATATCAATATCAGAAAACAGAACACCATAGAAAGCTGATGCTTTTCATGGTGTTCTTTAAGGAATTCCTGGATTGATCCACAGGAGGTATGCTCACGTAGTTCTTATGGCATTAGTTGTATGACTGAAGTGGTCTCCTGAATGATTAATCTGTAAAACCAATATCTGTCGGTGTCAGATTTTTATATTTTTCCGTCAGTGAATATGACGTAATACGGACATTTACATAATTTGGAGATAAAATACCCCGATCTACCCAACTGCTGCACCACTTTGTAATCGCTCTTGGTGTGACATCGAAAATTGACGCAAGATCCTTGGTTTGAATTCTATCGAGCTTCTTTTCAAGCACATATCTCATCATCTTTTTATCCTTTTTATTTAAGTGGCTTAACTCGAGCTTATTTTCTTCATTTTTCGTTGCCTCTTCTGCCTGAGTCGTGATATTTTCTGCATTAAGCCTCATGATTCGAATAAAGTACTCTATCCAGTTTTCCAGATGAGGCGGATTATTTCTTCCATCATAGTAAAGTACGGGAAGCCCCATCTGCAGATTCTTATAGTACCCATCCAGATTGCTTGCATAAAATTCTTCCATTGAATTAAAACCTTTAAAATCATAACCACCCAGCATCAGCACATATGTGGCTAATGCTCTGCATGTTCTTCCATTCCCGTCTTCGAAAGGGTGAATGGTTACAAGCTGATAAGCGGTAATCGCGGCTTTTATTGGTACAGGCAAATCATTCTCCCAGCTGTACCATGCGACCAGCTCATCCAAAAGAGGCTTAATATCTGCTGCTTCCGGGGGGATATATTCAGTAGTCCTTGTTACACTGTCATAGACTGCAATGAGTACACCAGGATGAGTTTCCTGTCTGAACCCTATTATTTTCTTTCTCATGTCTTTACGTTCGATAATTCCATGTAGTTCTAAAACAAATTGAATATTAATCGGCCGGTTTTCTGCTCTGCATTTCTCAAGAAAGGATAACGCATCCCAGTAGTTGATGACTTCTCTTTCGGCATCTATTTTCGTTTTTTTTCCTTTTTCGGTAATTACCCGCTCGACCTGATCATAAGATAGAACATTACCCTCAATACTCGTAGAAAAATGTGTTTTTTTCATTTTGGCTTTGTACAGCATCTCCTGTCTGGTCCTTGTGGGTAAGTACAGATATTCCAGTTTTGTTCTGTATCTTTCAATATTAACTAAATCAATAACTATATCATTAGTGTATTTAAATATAGGTTCAAACATACTTCACCTCCCAGTATGATGTGAAGTAATTGTACCATACCTGTTCCTTAATTCATACTTATTAGTTCCTTATTAGTTCGCTATTTAGTTCCTTATTCGAGTGTTTCTTAAAACTAAATTGCTGCTTGCTCACATAAGTAAAGTGATGAGCGGTCTAAATGTCATGATGAATATTGAAACTGATAGCGTTGAATTATTCGTTTTAAAGAACAGCAAAGAGTACCGACAAATCTAAGAAATACAGATACTTAAGTTATATCAAAAACGAACACCTATTGAAAAGCCTAGGTGCCTTTCAATAGGTGTGATTTTTTTATGCTCAATAAAATCCAATGTGATTCTTATTTACCTGAGCGAATCAAGGGAAAGTAGTCCCGATGAATTCTTTCACTGCAACGTAAAGGTGGGAAATGGAAGGCTTGGAAACAAGAGAACCGATCAGGCAGATGCTGCTTTCTTTCTGGTGCTCAGTGAGTGCCCAGTAGAAATCCTCCGTAAGATTACCGGACTTCAGATGAGGGAATATATACCACTGCCTCGCTGTGATAAGGTGCTTAACGCTGATGCCTGACTTTCTTATGTCCTCAGTGATCTGGTTGACTAAAGGTGCATCTCCTGTCCCGTAGGCATAGGCGACAAGAATGGTTTTATCTTTCTCCTTGTAGGTATGGAAGAACTGGATGCATTCTTTTTTTCCAAGGTTTGCCTTGTAGTAGGTGGTCACGATATTTCTGTTCTCCACCTCGTAGGCGCAGGTGATATAAGGGTTGGTATCAATCTTTTTCATGAGCTCGTTATAGAGACTGTCTTTAATGACATCATTTGGAAGCTTTGTTGTGATCAGCACCTTGTCATAGACTGATGAGTCAAAGTCCGTATCGATTCTTACCTTTTCCCCTTGAGACTCGATGTTTCTCACGACAACGGAATACCGGATGTCGGAGATGTTTCTGCTCAGCTTTCTGATGATCTCCGACATGCCCTCATCGACAAAAAGGAGCTTGTCTCCTTTGATGAACGAGTAGATGGTCTTAACGTCGAAGACATTCAGAGCGTAGTATGCCTGAATCTCGTCAATGGAACCGAACCCGTAGGAAGACAGATGCGGCGCGATGACCTGACCGATGGTATTCAGGTTGTGCTTCATAAGGAACTCGCTGAGCGGAATCATAAGATCTGTGATTTTACCGTAATTATGGCTCTTTTCCGTACAGGAGTAAGCCTTGATGAGCCCTTCAAGCCTTGGCAGCTCCTCCATGAGGCTCAGGATCTCCTCATGGGAAAGATGCTCAACCTTTCTGAAGTCTTCATCCAGAAAGTTTCTGTAGGTGAAGCGCTCAGAATAGGAAATATCAAGCTCCAGTAAAAGCTCCTTGATGTGCTGACTGAAGCAGATGACCGTTCCAAGCTCAACAACAAGGTCTCTGTTTAGAAGCGTCCTGCAGTGTCCGCCAAGGACTGCTTCCTTCTCGTAGACAGTGACCTCTATTCCTTTTTTCTTCAGAAGATAGGCGGAAAGCATGCCGGAAAAACCGGCACCGATTATGGCAACGTGCATATTGTCACTCCTTAATATTCTCGGTCGATATAGGCCCATAGAGGCAGAATCATGCTGCTTCCCGTAGCCTTGCTGTGATACTCAAGAGGTGATGCGAGAATCTCTCCATAGTATGTTCTGTGTCTTAAGTTGTAGCTTCTTATGCTTCTCTGGAGAATAAGCCTGATTTCGCTGAAAGGAAGCTCCTTATGGAGATGGGGAATGATACAGGCGAGAGCATGAAGTGCATACTCTTTTTTCAGCTGATCGATTTCTGTGCTCAGCTCCTCGCTTTTCAGAAAATACACCATAGGGTCAAAACCGCTGGATTGAAGAATCTTATGTACGCTGCCTAGAAATGCGCTTCTGTTTCTGCAGGGCAGGCTGCCATCTTCAAGAAAGCAGAGATACCTCGTGTTGAATCCGAGGCTTTGCGCAACGGGAAGAGCGGCTGCCGTCAGAAGATCCTCAAAGCAGTCCATGGAAAGCTCCTCATAGATTCTTGAACAGGCGACTCTGCTCTTATAGTCGAAGATGGTATAAGCGTAGGTCTTTTCTGATTCCTTGAGTCCGCCATAGACCGTGATCCAGAAGAACCAGCATTCGCCGCATCCTGAAGTCTGAAAGTCCGGAGTATCTCCTAAAGGACTGGGAAGCTTCTTTCTGGAAAACTTCACCCTCTTCTCCTTTGTGGAAAGATCGAGTCTTTTCATGATGTTGTAGACACAGGACTCGCTGATGTCGTGTCCGATTTCCTCCAGCAGGTATTTGATTTCTCTTGGGCCGAAGGAGGGATAGCTTCTGATGAGGGTGACCACTCGCTCGGTCACTTCATCAGGGGCTCTGTTGACCGGAACAGAAGTACGGCGACCTGAATCAAGACCTTCCATGCCAAGGCTCTCATACTTCTTCAGCCAGCGGTAATAAAGCGTTCTTGAAATGTCATGCTTCTCGCATGTTCTCGTGACGCCGTATTTCTGACCTTCTGAAATAATTGTAAGCTTTGCCTGTCTGTCCATCATCAGTCTCCCTCCATCCCAATAAATTTCAAAGATTAACAAAACTTTAACATAGATCTCATTTATATACAACGGATAGAAGAAAATTTTACTTTGCTTATGTGTTTACACTTTAATAAAAAAATAACAATCCCTGAGTCTTTTACTCACCTGTAAACACCTGGGTAAAGTAAATAATTGCGGAATCAAGGCAAATCCCCTCTATTGTTGACCCGGTGCCTCATTGCTATAATCAAGGCAAATCAATGATTGAGGTGGATTAAGATGAATGAACTTAAAGTGTTTTCCATAAAGAAAAACATACATGAAGACAACAAGAAGACTGCGGACGAAACAAGAGTGGAACTGAGAGAAAAAAATGCGTTCATGATCAATGTGATGTCCTCGCCAGGCAGCGGAAAGACCACGACCCTTGTGAGCACCATCCATGCGCTGAAAAGCGAGATGAATATCGGTGTGATTGAGGCGGATGTGGATTCCGATGTGGATGCAAGAACCGTTCAGGAAGCGGGTGCAAAGGCGGTGCAGATGCATACGGGAGGACTGTGTCACATCGATGCCACCATGGCAAGGACAGGCATCGACGAGCTTGAAGTGTCGGATGTGGATCTTGTATTTCTGGAGAACATCGGCAATCTCATCTGCCCGGTAGGCTATGACACAGGTGCCATGAAGAACATTGCGATCCTCAGCGTACCCGAAGGGGACGACAAGCCTTTGAAGTATCCCATGATCTTTGCGAAGGTGGATGCACTCCTCATCAGCAAGATCGATGTCATGCCGTATTTCGACTTCAATATGAGTCTCTTGGAGGAAAGAGTGAGAAAGCTCAATAGCGATATTAAGATCTTCCCCATCTCTGCAAAGACCGGGGAAGGCATGGATGTATGGACAGCTTGGATAAAGAAAGAAATGGGAAGGGGTTAAATGATGACTAAAAAACTGGAAAAGACAAGTTTCAACAGATCGAAGAACTTCAACTTTGCGCTGAACTGGGCAGATGTTGACGGAAGAGCCTACAGACAGGAGGTTCTTGATCTTGCCAACAAGATCGGAAGAACAAAAGCCGGTTCCAGCCGTGAGGCGATTCCATTCGGTCCGGAGTACTATGCCCTTGAGTCACTGGTTACGCCTTTTCAGGCAAAGGTTGCCCTTCATGTGGAGTTTCGAAAGAAAAGAAATGCAACGGAGATAGCGGCGGCCTGCGGAGAACCTCTTGATGAGGTCAAGGAAGCTCTGAAGCACCTTGCATGGACCGGGATCACCTTCTGGAACACCGTTGACGGTGTGGATGTCTACTGGCATGACATCTTCGTGCCCGGGCATCTTGAGATGATCAATAACAACAGGGAACTGGTTGAAATGCATCCTGAAGTGGCGGAAGCCTTCTACTACTTCGGCAGCAAGAAAGGACCCATGGCTGCAGGGATTATGCCCATAGGCGGAGGGCCCATGAGGGTTCTGCCCATCGAGCGTGCCATCGACGGAAACTCGAAGAAGGCAAGTTATGAAGAAGTCACGAAGCACCTCAATGAATCCCATATCTTCTCCGTATCGGACTGTTCCTGCAGAACCTCCCGTGAGTCCATGGGTGAAGGCTGCGGACACCTCAAAGAAGAGATGTGTGTTCAGCTTGGCCATGCTGCCGAGTACTACATCAAGACAGGAAGAGGAAGAGAAATCACAAGAGAAGAAGCCTTTGAGATCATCAGAAAGGCTGAAGACAACGGTCTTATGCACTCTATCCCGAACCTGGATACACCAGGTCATACCCATGCCATCTGCAACTGCTGCGGATGCGGATGCTATGCCATGAGACTGGCCAACGAATACCTCAATAACGACATCGTAAGATCGAACTACAGATCCGTCGTGGATGAGAGCAAGTGCGTTGCCTGCGGAGAATGTGTGGATGTCTGTCCCACAAATGCCATAAGACTTGGCCAGAAGCTCTGCTCGAAGTCTCCCATCGATGAGACGCTGACTAAAGTGACACCTAGAAACACCGAGTGGAAAGAGGACAAATGGAACAGCGACTACAGAGTAAACCGTAAAAATACTCTGGATTCAGGAACAGCGCCATGCATCACCAAGTGTCCTGCCCATATTCCGGTGCAGGGCTACATCAAGCTTGCATCCCAGGGCAAGTACACCGAAGCTCTGGAGCTCATCAAAAAGCACAATCCGCTTCCTGCCGTCTGCGGCAGAATCTGTCCAAGGCTCTGCGAAGAGGACTGTACCCGCGGAGGCTATGATGAAGCTGTTGCGGTGGACGACATCAAGAAGTTCATTGCGGAAAAGGATATGGCGTCGGAAACCCGGTTCATTCCGACGAAAAGGCATGACTACAGCGACAAGAAAATCGCCATCATCGGATCAGGTCCTTCGGGGCTCACCTGCGCATATGATCTTGCACTTGATGGATACAATGTTACCGTCTTTGAGAAGGAGAAAAGGCTCGGCGGTATGCTGACTCTTGGTATTCCTTCCTACCGTCTGGAAAAGAATGTGCTGGATGCCGAAATCGATGTGATCCGTGAAATGGGCGTGAAGTTTGAAACCGGCGTTGAAATCGGTAAGGATGTCAGCCTGGAAGATTTAAGAAGAAAAGGATTCAATGCCTTCTATGTGGCCATCGGTGCAAGCAGCGGCCGCGGACTTGGGATTGAAGGAGAAAATGCATCTGAGGTCATGCATGGCGTGGACTTCCTGAAGAAGACGAACCTTCAGGAAAACACAGGTGTCAGTGGGAAAGTCGTTGTCATCGGTGGAGGAAACGTAGCCATCGATGTGGCCAGAAGCTCCATAAGACTCGAGGGTGTAAACAAAGTGGATCTCTACTGCCTGGAGTCGAGGGAGACCATGCCTGCCCATGAAGAAGAAGTTTCCGAAGCTCTGTCTGAAGACATTGCCGTAAACAACTCCTGGGGACCGGTAAGGATCCTTCATGAAAACGGAAAAGTTTCCGGTGTGGAGTTTAAGAGATGCATCTCCACCTTCGATGCAGAAGGAAGATTCAGTCCGCAGTTTGACGAGAACGACAGAAAGGTTGTGCCATGCGACTATGTTCTTCTCTCTGTAGGACAGACATTCGACTACGGTGATCTCTTCAAGGGCGAGGGTGTGGAGCTTACTCCAAGAAACACCGTTAAGGTCGACCGCGTGACGCTTCAGTCATCAAAGTCCGATATTTTTGCCGGCGGAGACGTCGCCAGCGGACCAAAGCTTGCCATAGATGCCATTGCGGCAGGAAAGGAAGCTGCAGTATCCATCCACAGATTTGTTCAGAAAGGGCAGTCACTGGTATTCGGAAGAGATACCCAGTCCTATCTGATGCTGGATAAAGATGCGCTCATGGAGATCGTGGACTATGACGGCACGGTCCGTCAGAGAACCATGCATGTGGACGGCAGGATTTCAAAATCCACCTTCAAGGACCTGAGAGGTGTCCTCACGGAGGAACAGATCAAAAAGGAGACCGCAAGATGCCTTGGCTGCGGAGCGAGCAAGGTGGACGAGTATCTCTGCGTAGGCTGCGGTGCCTGTACCCTCAGATGCAGATTCGGTGCCATAAAGCTTGAGAGAGTGCATGATGTCATAGGTTTTGAACTGGACAAGCTGCCCAAGACCGTCATGAAGAATGCGATTACCCGTAAGGCGAAGATCACACTGAACAGAATCAATCCGTTCAGCGAAACAAGATAGGGGTGAAAGTATGCATGAACTTGGCATTGTCTATGAAGTGATCAGGGTTGTGGACAGCTTCGCTTTGGAAAACCGCCTGACCAAGGTGGATAAGATCGTTCTTGAAATCGGGCAGCTCTCCCAGGCCATTCCAAGATTCATCGAGGAGTGCTATCCGGCGGCTGTCAGCGAAACGGACTATGAGGACACGAAGCTTGAAATTGTAACACTCCCTGCAGAAGGCGCCTGCAATAAATGCAAAACGGTGTACAACATTGTGGAGCACAGAAGAATCTGCCCATCCTGCGGATCGGATGACTATCATCTGATCTCCGGCCAGGAATTCAGTATCAAAGAAATTGTAGCTTATTAGGAAAGGGGATAATATTATGGGTTTTTTATATGAAGGACTGAATGCCTCAAGCTTTTTTGCGCTCATCGCATTCATCGCCGCATTTCTGTTTCTGAACGAAATCACAAGACGGTCAAAGATCGTATCGATCATCATGTTCTGTGTGCTCCCGCTCGTTCTTGTCGTAGGGATCTTTTTCGGACCTCTCGGCTCGCCGACAGGAAGAACCTGGTTCGGCTGGGTGAAGGTCGTATCCGCCCTTATCGGGGTATACGGATTCATGCTCATCCGTTTCACAAAGCTTGGAGAGAAGAAGTTTGCAGCCTATTTCCCTGCAGCGATTCTTTCCATCAACATCGCTGAAGCGGTCTACAGAGAGCTTCAGGTTTTCGCCACCTACAAGACTCTCACAGTGGATGCCGGAGGCATCACGGTCATGGGCGGAACCTGGAATATCTTAAACGCCATTGCAGGTATCCTCACCATTCTGACCCTCACGGGCTTTGTGGGCATCAGAGTATCAAAGGACAAGTCAAGGGATATGATCTGGCCGGACATGACCTGGATGTATGTCATCGGGTACACCCTCTGGAACTACGCCTATGTCTACAACTGCATTTCCACAAGATCCCTTTATGCGGGCTTCGGTATTCTCATTGCGGCGGTCATCGCCGAGTATGCCTTCAAGCGCGGAGCATGGCTTCAGCATAGAGCACAGATCCTGTCCCTTTATGCCATGTTCTCCCTGTCGGTGGATTTCCAGACGGCATCCTACTTCAAGGTTCTGCCGACCTACACCGAAGGCGGACTCATGACCTTAAGCGCAGTTTCATTTGTCTTCAATGTAGGGGTATTCGCCTATATGCTCTACACCATGTACAAGAAGAAAGTGAATCCTGTCACGCAGGAAATCTATGTCCATACCACATCCTACAAGAAAACACTGACCGCCAACAGCCTATAAGAATAAGTGTGACTAAAAGGCAAGGATAGCATATATTCCTTGCCTTTATTCCGGGCTTTTTGCAGGGATCCGTATTTACGGATAGACACACACGTGCCCCGGGTGGGTCCCAAGGAAGGAGAAGAAAAGTGAAGAGGAGAAAAATATCCCGTTTGAATCATACTGCACAAAAGCTGCTGGAGCTTGTCTTCACTCTTTTTGTGCTCTCTGTCATGGTCTTTGGCATGTCGAGACTGGCCAAGGGGGATCCCCTTGTCGCTTACTATGGCATGGGTACCGAACGGATGAGCACCATGGAGAAGGAGAAGGCAAGAGAAAGGCTTGGACTGGATGATCCTGTCTACGTTCAGTACGGACTGTGGGCGGGTAATGCCCTTAGGGGGGATCTGGGGATCTCCTACAAATACAAGATTCCCGTGACGGAGGTGATCTCCTTTGCGCTGCCCGGTTCCCTGTATCTTGGCGGCCTGGGGTTTCTTCTGATCTTTTTCACTGCACTTCCCCTTGGCGCGGCATGCGCGATGAAGGAAGGCTCCCTTCTGGACAGGATCATCCTGAAATCCGGAGTCATTGCCGGGAGCATACCCGTATTCTGGTCCTCCCTCGTGCTCATTCTCGTCTTCAGCGTCTTTCTCGGGGTTCTTCCGGCGGGCGGAGATGCTCCCCATGGCGCGAACCCTTCTTTTATGGCACGCATCCCGTATCTTGTTCTGCCCATATTTGCGCTCCTTATCAGCCACCTCTGGTACTTCGGATATCTCGCAAGAAACCTTTACCTTGGGGAAATGGAAAAGGAGTATATGCTGATGCACAGGATAAGAGGGATGAAAAGAGGGAAAATCCTCCTGAAGCATGGTACACGGAATATCTTTCCGGCGTATCTCACCCTCATGACCAATTCCCTTCCGCATCTTATAGGTGCCACCTATGTCATAGAGGAGGTTTTCGCCTTTCCGGGTATTGGACGCCTGGCTTTTGAAAGCGCAAAATATCATGACTATAATCTTCTTCTTGTCATCGCCATGATCACAGGAACGTTTGTGATTGTCATGAATATGCTTCTGGAGACACTCTGTGTGCTCATCAGTCCGGCCATGGCCGGAGAAAGGAGAAACCATGGAAGAGAAAGAGCTCTTTAGTCATGTGGATGAGATCGGACAGGAAAGGCTGAAGGGGATACTTAAAAGCCTCCCGGTGGAGACTCTTGCGAAGGAGACCGAGACCTCCCGCGTAAGAAAGATCCATCCCCAGTACGTCATCCTCATACTTTTTGTGATATTTACGCTTTCTGCAGAGCTGATTTTTCCGGGAGATCCCGCCTATATGGCGCTTTCCGAGAAAAATATTGCTCCAGGCAGAAGGTTCTGGTTTGGTACCGATGCTCTGGGAAGGGACATCTTCGGGATGGTGATCCACGGGGGCAGGATATCTCTTCTTGTGGGACTTCTCTCGACACTCATCTCCACCGGAATGGGACTTATGGTGGGTTCTTTGTCTGCACTCCTTCCGGAGTTTTTCGGGAAAATGGCAGCAAGGGTTACTGAGCTTTTTCTGTCCGTTCCCTCTATCCTTCTTATGATCTTCATTCAGTCGGTCATGAAGGGGAATCCGGTTGTCTCCATCTCCCTTTCCATAGGTCTGTCCAGCTGGATGACCCTGGCGAAAATGATGCATGTGCGGATTCTTGAAATCAGAAATGAGGAGTATGTCCGACTTGCACGATATCTCGGTGGGGGATACTTCTATATGATGAGGAGGCATTATCTGCCGTCTGTTGTTCCGGTGCTCTTCTGCATGGCTTTCTCCGGATTCGGCCATGCCGTTCTGGCTGAGGCCACATTGAGTTTTCTAGGGATAGGTTTTCCTGTCGGCACGGTCACGTGGGGAGGTCTGCTCAATTTATCCGGACAGGCCCTCATGACGAAATCCTGGTGGGTGATCATCATCCCTGGAATCTTTCTTGTGACTTCGGTGTCGGCGCTTATGGAAACAGGCGAAATCATGAGAAGGAAATACGGGACCGCAAAGCATCTTTAGAGAAAGCTCAGGAAAAAGACAGGAAATCAAACATCTTTCAGTCGGTTCTGCGTAACTGTTAAATATATTTCGAGGAGAGTTTAATGATGAATATGAAAAAACTGGCAGGAGTCATAGGGGCGTCAATCCTTCTTATGAGCTTCACCGCATGTGCAGAAGATAAGGTCTCGGATCAGGAGAGACAGGATACTCTCGTCTATGGCAGCGGAGAAATCACAAGCATCAATCCTGTGCTGTATGAGCATGGGGAAATCAACGGGCTGATTTTTGGAGGCCTTATGAAATATGGTAAGGGAAATGTTCCCGAGGCTCATCTTGCGGAAACCTTCACCATAAGTGAGGATGATCTGGTGTATGATTTCTATCTCCGCAAGGGTGTCCTCTGGCATGACGGAGAAGACTTTACCGCAGACGATGTGAAATTCACCCTGGAAGCGATCATGGAGGAGGAGAACGGTTCCGAGATCGCCTCGAACTACGAAGAAATCGAAATGATTACGGCAGTCGACGATCATCATGTGAGGATTATGCTGTCCTCTCCCAATGCGGCGATGCTTGATTATCTCACCATCGGCATCGTTCCGGAACATATCCTGAAAGGAAGAAATCTTTCAACGGATGAGTTCAACCATAAACCTGTTGGTACGGGACCTTATGCCGTGTCAGACTTCTCCTTCGGAAAATCGGTGACCCTCACAGCCAATGAGGATTATTTTAGAGGAGAACCGGAAATCGGAGAGATTGTGTTCAAATTCGTCTCCGATTCCAAAACCAGAGCACTGCAGCTGAAAGCAGGTGAGCTTGACCTGGCCCTTGTTGCGCCTGAAGATGCTCTTCTTTTAGGGAAGGATGACGGATATGAGGTGGTCATGATGTCCACCGCAGACTACAGAGGGATTCTCTATAATTTCGGCAGCGGCTTCTTTGGAAAACATAGAGAGCTTCCGAACATTCTAAGCTATGGCATCCATCGGGAAGCCATAGTGGAGTCGGTCCTTCTGGGGCATGGAGAGGCGGCATATTCTCCGCTTCAGAGAAGCGCATATGTGAAGAGGGATATGGAAAAGTTCAGCTATGACCCGGAGCGCGTTGTAAGAGAACTGGAGATGAACGGCTGGGTAAAGGGCGAGGACGGAATCTATGTTAAGGGAGAAGACAGGCTCTCCTTCACCATAAACTGCATGGAAGGAGATGAGATGAGAGTCAATATGGCCCTGGCAGCTTCGCAGCAGCTGAAAGGCTTAGGCGTGGAGATGGTGGTCAATATTGCAGCGAGCATCGACTGGGAAAATCAGGAGGCGTTTCTCGTCGGCTGGGGAAGTCCTTATGATCCGGACGACCATACCTACAAGGTGTTCGGAACCGGGAAGGGAAGCAACTACAGCGGATACAGCAACCCGAAGGTGGATGAGGCGCTGACAAAGGCAAGAGAAACAGCAGACGAGGATGAAAGAAAGCACTATTACGATACCTTCCAGGAGGAGCTGACAAAGGATATGTCCTACAGCTTCATCGCCTATATTGACGCACCCTATGTGGTGTCGAAGAAAATCTCAGGCATGGATCTTGAAACGGTTCTGGGTCATCATGGGGTAGGGCTGTTCAGAAATGCTGAGGAATGGAGTCTGAGTACAGGCGAATGAACCTGTGATTTCATGGGGATGAAGGAGGCAAGAGAGTGATGAAGAATAAAGAAACAGTTGCCATAAAAGGATTATCGCTGTCTGTCCGGACTCCGGAAGGGATACAGAACCCCCTCCGGCAGGTCAGCCTGTCTGTCCATGAGGGTGAGCTTCTTGTGATTCTCGGCGAGTCGGGTGCAGGAAAATCTCTCCTTGTCAAAGCCCTCATGGGGATTCTGCCTGATGAGGTGAAAAAGACTGAAGGCGAGATCCTTTGCGATTATGAAGGAAGATCCATGTCCCTCATTCTGCAGGATCCCGGAAAACTGCTGGATCCTACCATGACTATCGGCAGTCAGATCATGGAAAGCCTCAAATATGGCGGAGTAAAGAGAAAATACAGGAAGGCTCTGGCGCTTGAGATTCTCCATGAGGTGTCCATGGATGACCCCGAAAAAAGGTTCGGGCAGTATGTCCATGAGCTCTCTGGGGGACTTGCGCAAAGAGCGGTGATGGCAGTCGAGCTTGCAGGAAAACCGAGACTCCTTCTTCTGGATGAGCCGACAAGTGCACTGGATAAAGACAGTGAAGAAAAGATCATCAGCCTGATCATGGACATGACGAGGAAAAGGAGGATGACCACCATTCTCATCACCCACAGCGTAAAGGTGGCGGAGACTGCTGCAGACAGGATAGCCGTCATGTATGCGGGAAAGATCGTTGAAGTGGGCAGGCGCGAGGAGGTTCTAAGGCGTCCGGTGCATCCCTACACCATAGCCCTTCTGAAAGCTTCTAGGCTTGTCCCTGACAAGGAGGGAAATCTTTTTCAGCTTCAAGGCATGATTCCCTCGCCAGGGGACGCCTTCCGTGGTGATCCCTTCGCTGAAAGAAACCCCGATGCTCTGGTCATAGATCATCTGGAAGAGCCTCCGCTTATGAAAGTTACGGATACCCACTATGCAGCAAGCTGGCTCCTTGATGAGCGCTACGAAAGGCACAGAGAGCGTGCCGAAAGGATTTCGATATGAAGAAGACACTGCTTAAACTTCAGAACTTCAGCTGCTTTTACAGCATACCGGGAGAAGAGGATTTTGAAGCGGTCAAAGGGGTATCTCTTCAGGTGGAAGAAGGGGAAATACTAGGTCTTGTTGGTGCCTCAGGCTCCGGGAAATCCACTCTTGCAAGAGGGGTGATGGGTATGAACTGCTCCTTCAGGGGTATTGCAAAGTACAGGGGAGAGGACATGAATACACGAGGCTGGAGAAAAAAGAGGCAGGGATGCATCCAGATGGTGTTTCAGGATTCAAAGGGCTCCTTCAATCCCGGGATGACCCTCTTCCAGTCCATGGAAGAGCCGCTCATTTTAAGTGGAGCAGGAGGCAGGGAGAAAAGGGCGGAGAAAGTCAGGGAAATCTGCAAGATGGTGGGGCTTGATCCTGAAACCGCCGGGAAGCTGCCCGGAGAATGCTCAGGCGGCCAGAGACAAAGAGCGAACATCGGGCGGGCGCTGATCGCCTCACCTGAGCTTCTCATCTGCGATGAACCCGTAGCATCTCTCGATGCTTCCATCCAGGCCCAGATCATCAATCTTCTGAAGAAAATCGCAGTGGATACAGGGATGGCCATTCTCTTCATCAGTCATGATGAAGAGCTGGTCCGGTTTTTCTGCGACAGGATCATTGTCATGGATAAAAACGGACGGATCTGCGAAAATCCGGAGAGCAGGATAAAGGATAGTGAAGAAACCCGGAAAATAAATTGAGTACAATTGAAATTAAAGGGAATTCATATTATAGTAGTAGTATGAATAAGAATAGAATCAGCTACGGCGAAGAAAACGACATCAATCTGAAGCTCCTCATATCCTTAAGCAGAGGGCTGTCAGAGATCAATAGAGATACCATGAGGAATATCAAGGAATACGGCCTTACTCCCTCCCAGTTTATGGTTCTGGAAGTCTTATATCACAAAGGAGAGATGAGAGTCTGTGATATTACAGAAAAAATACTGTCTACTGGCGGGAATATGACTGTGGTCATCTCAAATCTTCTCAAGGAAGAATATATCGAAAGAAAAAGCACCCCGGGCGACAGGAGATCCTACAGTCTTAGCCTGACGGAAAAAGGTGAAGCTGTCATCGAGGAGATCTTTCCGCGTCATCTTGAAACCATAAATGAAGCGGTAAGTAAGCTAAGTCATGAAGAGAAGCTTGAGCTCATCACGCTTCTTCGTAAGATGCAGGGGCTTCTGCCATGAAGTGGCTGAGGCGATATGTGGGATATCGGACATTAAAGACTGCAATCGGTGCAGCCATTGCCATCATCATTGCAGAATACGTAGGGCTATCCTATGCTGTTTCTGCAGGTGTCATCACCGTACTCAGCGTGCAGAGCACCAAGAGAAAATCCATTGAGATTGCCTTCAGAAGATTGGGGTCTACAACCCTTGCGCTTCTTGTTGCAGTGCTCGTGTTCAATCTTCTGGGCTACTCCGCTGTGACCTTTGGTGTCTACCTTCTCTTCTTCATTCCGGTAGCGGCAGCGTTTAATCTGCATGACGGTATCGTGCCAAGTACGGTGCTTGTGACGCATCTGCTCATTGAAGAGTCCACATCTCTTTACTGGATTCTCAACGAGTACTGGATCCTTGTAATCGGTGCTGGGGTTGCCCTCATTCTGAATATCTATATGCCCAGTGTGGAAAAAGACATCAGAGAAGCTCAGCAGAATGTTGAAAGGCTCTTTAAGGGGATCTTGAAAAGTTTTTCCAATGATATCCTCACACAGACTGTAGACCTAAATGAAGAAAAGCTCTTCACTGAACTGGACCAGGTTCTGAAATACGGCTTCGAGCGTTCCCAGAGGCTGTCCCTTAATTATCTCTCTGAAGGCTTTGTCTACTACGTGAGGTATATGGAGATGAGAATCAAGCAGTATGAAATCCTTAGGCAGATGAGAGAGCATCTAGGGAGAGTGAACCGGTATTATGAGCAGAACAGACTGGTTTCAGCCCTTACCGAGCTTGTGTCCTTCCAGTTCAATGAGCTCAATACTGCGGAGGAGCTCATAAACGATCTCAACGGCTATCTTGAGATTTTCAGGGAACAGGAACTGCCTAAGACCAGAGAGGAATTTGAAAACCGATCCTCACTGTATCAGTATGTAAGGGAACTTCAGACCCTACTTGAGATCAAAAAAGAATTTGCAGATGACCTGTCGGAGTATGACAGAAAAACCTTCTGGAATCAGAAAGATGAAGCGGATCATAAATGACCCGGCTTCATCTTTTTTTCATTGGATATTCATTTCTGTTTTGTTTGTGATTTGCAGTAATGATTTCTCGGAAGGAACATAAAGCGAAGTGACATAACTTAAAATTCTCTCCTGTCTTATTTTCTGCTCTCACGGGATGTCTTCTTCACTCTGAGATAGCTGAGGAGCTCTTCCTTGTCCCGGACATCCCACTCTTCGAAATCTCTGATGAGTTCATAGAGCTCTTCGCTGATGTTCTTCTCCATCATGAGCATGGGCTCATCCTCATGGAAAAAGGAATAGATGGACACATCCAGTGCATTGCAAAGACTCTGCAGCGTATCCACAGGAGGGGTGCTTTTCCCATGCTCTATGTCGCTGATGTAGGAAACGGAGAGGTTAGTCCTGTCGGCGACATCCTTCAGTCTGAGTTTATTCTTTAGCCTTGCTTTTCTGAGTATTTCTCCTATATTCATCTGCATCTCCTTGAGTCCGTATATAACCGTATATACATCAGTTTATCAAGTATTACCGGATAAAAGAACAGAGGAGGGGATGAAGAACACCTTATTACGATATAAACGTAAAATAATTGAAGTATTCCGTCTGTAACGTATAATATAGGTACGGGGGGTGAAAGTTTGACCAGTATCGGTGACAATATACGTAAATATCGCAGGAAGAAGAATCTTACACAGAAACAGCTTGGTGAACTTTTAGAATTATTCAATACATATCTTTCGGATATCGAGAACAACAGAACCAATCCATCCATCAAGACGCTGAAGAAGCTCGCGAAGGCTATGGAAATCAGCTACATCCTGCTTCTTGAGGACACGGAATAGGCCTATCAAAAAAGAGCAAGGCAGGTGCCCTGCTTTTTTCAATGTGCAGATATTTCGTTACTTACCTAGTGTTAAGAAATCATGAAGTAGGTTTCTACGGCTTGAAAAAGTTCGAGAATAACGTGATAATAAGATGAAAGAAATTAAAACGCATCAAATTTGATGTGCAGATGGGATGATTCTGTCTGAGGAGGTTTTATTATGCTGGGAGATATCGGAATATACGGATTCAGAGTAATGGGTGAGAACCTTGCACGTAACATCGAATCCAAAGGATACACTGTTTCCATCGGGAACAGAACATCGGAAGTCATTGAGGACTTCATGGAAGGAAAAGGAAAAGGGAAAAACTTCATTCCATCCTCCACACTGGAAGAATTTGTAGGCTCACTCAAAAAACCGAGAAAGATCATGCTCATGATCAAAGCGGGTGTTGTGGTGGATGCCATGATCGAAAGCCTTCTGCCGCTTCTTGAAAAGGGAGACACCATCATAGATGGAGGTAACTCCAATTATGAGGATACCGAAAGACGCGTGAAGGATCTGTATGAGCAGGGCATCTATTTTGTAGGGTCAGGTGTTTCAGGCGGTGAGCTTGGTGCACTTTATGGTCCATCCATTATGCCTGGAGGCGCCAAGGAAGCCTGGGAAGGAATCAGAGACATCTTCGTCGATATCTCGGCAAAAGCCGGAAAAAACGGCGATGAGGCGTGTACGACATGGATCGGTGCCGGAGGCTCCGGACATTATGTCAAAACCATCCATAACGGAATCGAGTATGGCGACATGCAGCTCATTTCAGAAACCTATGCGGTCCTTAGAGATGTGCTCGGACTATCCAATGATGAAATGGCTGAGGTGTTCGAAAGATGGAACAAGGGTGTTCTTGAAAGCTACCTTGTGGAGATCACGGCAGATATTCTGGGTGAGAAGGATGAGAAAGGCGAGTATCTTGTGAACCATATTCTGGATAAGGCTATGCAGAAGGGTACAGGAAAATGGACGGTCATTTCCGCGCTGGAAGAAGGACAGCCTGTATCGCTGATCACCGAAGCGGTATATGCGAGAATTCTCTCCTCCATGAAGGATGAAAGAATGGAAGCTTCAAAGCTTGTCAGAAGACCGGTCTACAAGGCGGACAGGGAAGAGACCATAAAGCATCTAGAAATGGCGCTCTATGCTGCCAAGATGGTTTCCTATGCTCAGGGGTTCTCACTACTTAAGGCCGCATCGGATAAATACGAGTGGTCGCTTAATCTTGGGGAGATCGCATCCATCTGGAGAGGCGGCTGCATCATAAGATCTGCATTCCTTGATGAGATAAGAAAAGCCTACGATAAGAATCCGAAGCTTTACAATCTCATGGTGGATGACTACTTCCACCATGAACTTGAAAAGGCTGTGGAGGGATTAAGAGAGATCATGGTCACGGGTGTGAGAAACGGAATCGCCATGCCGGCAATGAGCTCTGCTCTTGCCTATTATGACGGGTACCATACAGAAAACCTACCCGCAAATCTTCTTCAGGCCCAGAGAGACTACTTCGGCGCCCATATGTTCGAAAGAACGGACAGGGAAAGAGGAGAGTTCTTCCATCACGACTGGAGCGGAGAAGGCGGTAACACCGCATCAACCGTATATAAGGTGTAGATATATAACAGAGGGTAATATGAACAGGAGACAGCAGTAGAGCTTAAAAGCTTAACTGTCTGTCTCTTCTTTTTGTCTTTAAGAGAGATGTAACGAATAATAAGAAAACTTAAAGACGAAATATATGGAAAGTATCTATAAAGAGGTGGAAAAACTCACGACAAATTGTTCGGGATAATTTGGGTGATAATACGAATGATGACTGACGGGGTGTGGATAATTATCGGGATAAGTACGGATATTTGAGGAAAAGAATATGAAAATGACAAAAACATGGGCTGATTGACGTTTACAATCACCGAATAGATAAGAATCCGTTATTGCGAACAAAAAGCCTTGCAATAATAATATCATTCGTATAAAATAAAAGAGTAATCATAATAAATCATACGAGGTGGAAAATGGAAAAACTCTTCAAGTTGAAGGAACATGGTACTGACGTCAAGACCGAAATCCTTGGTGGAACCACTACATTCCTGACTATGGCTTATATCATTTTTGTTAATCCCCAGATTCTGGCACTGACCGGAATGAATCCTGGAGCAGTATTTACAGCGACAATCATCGCAGCTGCCATCGGTACATTCATCATGGCTTTCGTTGCAAACGTACCTTTTGCTGTGGCACCGGGAATGGGACTTAATGCATTCTTTACTTTCACAGTTGTATTCATCCTTGGATATACCTGGCAGCAGGCCCTTGCACTTGTATTCATATGCGGACTCATCAACGTATTCATTACCGTCACGAAAATCAGAAAGATGATCGTCAAGGCCATCCCTGAATCACTGCAGTATGCAATCAGTGGTGGTATCGGACTGTTTATCGCTTACCTTGGCATCAAGCAGGCTGGTTTCCTGACTTTCACAGCTGAAACAGCTTCAAGACTCACAGACAACGGTGACGGAAGCGGAATTTTCAAAGATATCATTCCTGCACTTACCGATTTTACAAACCCTACAGCTCAGGTGGCGCTGATCGGTCTTCTGATCACCATCGTACTTCTGCTGAAGAAGGTTCCAAGCGCAATTCTTATCGGTATCGTATCCACGACAATTATCGGTATTTTCTTCGGTGTGACTCATGTTCCTGAACTGTCAGCAGACATGTTCGCGATTCCAAGTCTTTCACCAACATTCCTGAAACTTGATTTCAGAGGCATATTTGCCGTAGATAAACTGCTCATCACCCTGACGACAGTCTTCGCATTCTCTCTGACAGACACCTTCGACACCATCGGAACATTCCTTGGTGCAGGTAGAAAGTCAGGTATCTTCACAGAAGAAGATGCAAACTCAGTAGAAGATTCAAAGGGTATGAACACAAAGATGGAAAGAGCGCTTTTTGCTGATGCAACTGCAACTTCCATCGGAGCTCTTCTTGGTACTTCAAACACCACCACTTACGTGGAAAGTGCTGCGGGTATCGCTCAGGGCGCAAAGACCGGACTTGCTTCAGTAACAACCGGCGTACTGTTCCTGATCTCCCTGTTCCTTGCACCGATCGCACTGATGGTTCCAGGCGCAGCTACTGCACCTGCACTCATCGTTGTCGGTATCTTCATGGCTGAAGGCCTGAAGAACATCGAATGGGACAACCTGACCATAGCAGTACCGGCATTCATGGTTATCGCATTCATGGGCTTCTCCGCATCCATCACAAATGGTATCGCGTTCGGATTCCTGTTCTATGCCATCGCCAAGATTGTAGAAGGTAAGGGAAAGGAAGTTCATCCGATTCTTTATGTCATCACTGTACTGTTTATCCTATCCTTCATACTCACAGCAGTCGTCTAAAGCACCCCATACTTTCTGATGACTGTCCCGATATCATTTTAGAGGTTAAAGGAGCATCCGGTTTTCCGGATGCTCCTTTTCAGTCGTCAAGATCAGAAATATGAAATGGTCCGCATCTAGTCTCTCTCTCTCTCTCTCTGGAAATCTATGACATAAATACAATGGATACGGGTTCCGGGGTTTTAATGTCTTTTCTTAGAAGCTTCAGTTTTCCTTCATCCCGGTCAATCTTAAATAAGCTCAGATTGTTTGTGATCATATTTGCGGCAAGGAGAAACTCGCCATCGGGTGAGATGTTGAAGTCTCTTGGATGGTCTCCCTCACAGGAAACGGTCTCGATGACTTCCAGATGATGATTGTCCTTCACCTTGAAACCGGTGATGCTGTTATGGCCTCTGTTTGTAACGTAGAGAAACTTTCCGTCAGGAGTCAGCCTTATGGCTGCACCTGTATTTTCTTCTGTAAAGTCTTCTGGAAGTGTCTTAAGCACCTGCTTCAGCACATAATGCCCATCTCGGAAATCATAGACAAACACCTCAGCGGAAAGCTCGGTGAAGATATACACAAACTTTGCTTTGGATGGGAAGATCAGATGTCTTGGTCCGCTTCCAGGCGGAAGCAGGAGCTCATCCTTCTTCACCAGATTGTCCTCATAGGTATAGATATAGACTTTATCTGTACCCAGGTCACAGGCCAGGATATCCTCGTTAAAGGGGTTCTTCATGGCAAAATGAAGATGAGATCCATCCTGTCTTTTTTCCACTGGACCACGCCCGTCATGGGTCACGGTTTCCAGTCTTCTCTTCACCATGCCGTCTTCCAGCTGGTAGAGATCCAGATTACCGTCATGATAGTTTGCAGCCAGGAGATGATCCTCATATACGGAGACATGACAGGGTGTGTTTTCGTTTTCGAACAGTACCTTATCCACGATTTCTCGGTCAAGATTCATGGAGAGTACGCCATGTTCGTTCTTGTGTCTCATGGAGGCGTATAGGATTTTTTTATGTCTGTCCATAGCAAGATAGGTAGGATCGTCGACCTCGTAAAAATCCTCTATGTTAAACTCTTCGTCATTGAAACTGAATTTTCTTATGCCCCTGCTTTCTTTGCGGGTGTATGAACCGATAAAACCGGTATAGTCTTTCATTGCTTTCTTAACCTCCTTATTTATACTAAGTTTATCATACCAAAAAAAGGAGAAGCCTAAAGTAACCGAATTGTTAACCTTTATTAACCGTAGTGTCAATCTATCGAGATTCACCTCCTTTATACTTAGAAGGTAAGATTTGAACATAAATCTGATACTTAAGATAAAAGATATGAAAACCGGGGGTTTTCTGAATATGAAGGGATAGTGAGGGTAGACGATGAATAACCGTATAGATGGAGAAGAGAAGAGAAAAATGAATAGCCGCAGGGCATATGAAAAACGGATTTACAGGAAAAGAAGACTGTTGGCAGGAGGGGGGCTGGTCATAACTCTGCTCTTCTTTGGCCTTGGTATGAGATATGTGTTCTTCGGAGATAATGGGCACAAAGAGATGATCACTAAAGATGCGGATGTTAAGCAGGAGAATGATGAGATGTCTCTTGTGCCGAATTTTCAAAGGGGAAGAGACCAGACCCTGAAGCTGCCTTTCACCCGTCCGGGACAGATCAAGATGAATATGCTGAAGCCTGGCACAAATCATTCCATTTCCGCTTCTGAATATGCTTATGACACAAAGGACGTGAAGGACTGGATAAAGGGGAGAGTACCCTATGCGGGAGAAAAGATCGCTTTTCTCACCTTTGATGACGGTCCGGTGGAAAACACTTATAAGGTTATGGATATTCTCAAAAGAAGAGGTGTACCCGGCACGTTCTTCATCCCAGGAAAGACACTTGAGGACCATAAGAATAAGGAAGTGCTTCACCGGTATATTGAAGAAGGACATGGGATTGCCGTTCACAGCTACAGTCATGATTATGCCCTGCTTTATCCCGGAAAAACAGCGGATGCTGAAACCATAGTAGAAGAATATGAAAGAACCCTTGGGCTCATGAGGGAAACATTAGGGACAGACTTCGATACGAAGGTTTTCCGATTCCCCGGCGGTGCCGGAAGCTGGAAGAACATTCCGGCAGCACAGGAGGCATTAGGTAGACTTGGGGCTTATGATATCGACTGGAACTCCATGTCGGGTGATTCCGAGCCTTCAAGCAGAAGACCGGATGGACCATCCGCTATGGCGGACTATGTCATGGAGACACTTTCTGATCAGGCGGTTCAGGATGTCGCAGTAGTCCTCATGCATGACTTCAAGGGCATCACCATCGAATACCTGGATAAGGTCATCGATCAGTTCATTGAAGCAGGATATACCTTTGGAATTCTGGAATAGATAGAACTTTGGATGGAAAGATTGAACAGCTTAACTCATATTATGTTAAGCTTCCGTATTGAACTTGATTATATATTGAAGTATAATAGTGAGAATATCAAAACTCATGGACAAGGAAGAGTAAACTTAAACATGTTTTCAAAGAGAGTGGAAGAGTGGTGAGACTTCCATAAAACAGTTTTTGTTGAATGGACCTTCGAGAGGTGGAGCGAAACCTGATAAGGGGAGTAGTATCCGACGGGAGCCCGCCGTAATAAGGGATAGGATATGTCAGTATCCGAAAATGAGATGCGTGTTTTTGAAATACGTAAAATCAGGTGGCAATGCGAGTGACTTCGCCCTGTAAGGGGCGGAGTCTTTTTGTCGTGGTGAATAAAATGTAAGGAGGGATGCAGCATGTGGTGAAAGAGTGAGAATAAAGAAAAAAGATGTACGTACACTTCTGATAGGAAAGGAATGAATAAAATGAATACAAGAAAAATGACTCTTTCTGCAATACTCATGGCTGTAGGTTACATCCTTCACCAGATTGTTCCGGGTATCCCGTTTCTAGGGGGTATGAAAATGGATTTCCTCCTGGTTATGATGTTCTTCTCCATCTTTATGATGGATACTTATCGTGAAGTTCTTGCTGTTGCGATGGTCTGCGGAATCATATCTGCAATGACCACAACCTTTCCAGGTGGACAGATTGCGAATCTGGTCGATAAACTGATTACAGGAAGCCTTGTATATTTCGTATACAACAATGTTGCAAAGAGTCTGCCAAAGACAATAAAAGTCTCTGTAATAGCACTTCTTGGAACAATCGTAAGCGGAGGAATCTTCCTGTCTGTAGGACTTCAAGTCAGCGGAGCACCGATATCCTTCCTAGATCTTTTTATTGCCATCGTACTTCCAACATCTGTACTGAATATGGTTCTGGCTTTGTTCATGGAAAAAATCATGGAAAGAGCCGGCTACAAATTACTGAAGAAAGCATAAAGTGAAGTGGATCAGGATACCAATTGGACGTCGCAGTAATGACAGCTACAGCTGTATTAAAAGTGCATATCCAAAAAAATGACGGTGTGGTCATCACAAAGATTGCACAAGAAAAAACATATAATAAGAAGATTCACTGCGATTGAAGAAAAGAGGATAAAAATAGAGTTTGTAAAAGGCATTGCCTTTCTAAAACATTAATGGTATAATACATCAGTGGTTTAGGATATTACATAATTTTAGTAGATATGATTTATCAACACCTTGCAGCACACAAACTGCGAGGTTTTTTTATGGAAAATTCTAAAACGCAAAAATACAAAAAAAGAGGTAAATATGGAAGAAATGAAATTTATTGACCTAGGGCTAAGCGAAAGTGTACTTAAAGGGATTAGCGCCATGGGTTACGAAACACCTTCAGGAATTCAGGGAGAAGTCATTCCCGTCATCCTGGAAGGCAAAGATGTCATCGGTCAGGCGCAGACCGGAACAGGTAAAACTTTAGCTTTTGCAGCACCAATGCTGAGTATGCTCGAAAAGAAGGGGACAGTCAGTGCCATTATATTGGCACCAACAAGAGAACTGGCCATTCAGGTCAGTGAAGAAGTGGAAAGAATCGCGAAACATACTGGCGTAAAGCTATTGGCGGTTTATGGCGGTTCCAGCATTGACACGCAGATTCGTGCATTAAGAAGAGGCGTGGATATCGTTGTCGGAACTCCTGGTAGAGTCATCGACCTCATGGAAAGAAGAATTCTGAAACTTGATCATGTGGACTTTTTAGTTCTTGATGAAGCGGATGAAATGCTGAACATGGGATTTGTTGAAGATATCGAAACCATCATGGCAGGAACCAGCAGCGATAAGCAGACCATGCTTTTCTCCGCAACAATGCCTGAAGAATATAAGAGACTCTCAAAGAAGTACATGAGAGAAGACCGTGTGCACATCAAAGTGGCTGTAAAGTCTATGACTGTGTCCACAATATCCCAGTACTTCTACGAAGTGAGAGAACAGTTCCGTTTCGAGACCCTATGCAGAATCATGGATTCTGAAGATATGGAATCAGTACTGATCTTCTGCAGAACCAAGAGAAATGTTGATGAACTGGTCAGCAGTCTATCCGACAGAGGATACAACGCTGCCGGTATGCATGGTGATATGAGCCAGAACATCAGAATCTCAACACTTAAGAAGTTCAAGGACAGAAAGCTCAAGTTCCTTGTAGCAACTGACGTTGCAGCAAGAGGAATCGACATTGACAACCTGTCACATGTGGTGAACTATGACCTCCCACAGGATATCGAGTCTTATGTACACAGAATCGGTAGAACAGGAAGAGCAAACCGTGAAGGTATCGCCTACTCACTGGTCAATTCGAGAGAATTCGGATTCCTTAAGCAGATCGAGAAGGTCACAAAGAGCAAGATCACAAAGAAAGAAATTCCAACTCTTGAAGATATCTTCAAGACAAAGAACGAAACTTTCAAGGACAAGATCGTAAAGGAACTTTCAACAGAGAATTACAAGAAGTTCTATCCGGTCATTGAAGAAATAAAAGAGACTTTCAATGTGGAAGATGTGGCGGCAGCCCTGATGCAGATGCTTTATAAGGAAGAACTGAGCTTTGACTATAAGGTCAATGTTCTGGAAACTCCTAAGAAGTTCGTCAGACTGTTCATCACTGTAGGCTCCATGGACAAACTCACACCAAGAAAGCTCATCGACTTCATTCTCACCAATACCAAGCTGAAAGCTGAAAGTATCGGAACCATAGACATTCTTACAAAGTTCAGCTTTGTTGATGTCATCAGTGGAACTGAGGATGAGATCATGGACGGATGTAACGGTCTTAAACTGTCAGGCAGAAAAGCCAAGTTTGAAGTAGCCGCTGCAAGAAGAAGAAGATAATAAAGCCCTGATGGGCAAAAACCAAATCAGCAAGGATGCTTACGCGTCTTCGCTGATTTTTTTATGCCCGTAGATATGATGGCGAGCAGAAAGTTTTAAAGATTTCATGATAATTGAGAATAATCTTTGCCATGATGTTAATTATCTTAATTATTAATTAATTATTTACCTATTCTCAATTGACATTACTATGCTTTAGTTAGAAAATTAATATGAAGGTTAAACACCGGACTGATGTTCTTGTCGTCTGGTTTTTATTATCATCTATTCGTAAAGGTTTTCAAAAAAACAATCCAAGGAGGTCAACATGAAAAAAGTTATCAATGATCCGAACAATGTAGTAGACGAACTCTTGATGGGTATGGTGTATGCTCATCCGGACCACGTGAGGAAACTCGATGGATTTGAGGTTCTTGTAAGAAAGAATTCTCCGGTGGAGGGTAAGGTAGCCCTTGTCAGCGGAGGAGGTTCAGGACATGAACCATCCCATGGAGGTTTTGTAGGTAAGGGTATGCTTGACGGCGCTGTTGCAGGTGCAGTATTCACATCCCCAACACCGGACCAGGTTTACGAAGCGATCAAGGCAACAGCCGGACCAAAGGGTGCACTTCTGATTGTAAAGAACTACACAGGAGACATCATGAACTTTGAAATGGCAAAGGAAATGGCAGAGGCTGACGACATCAAGGTTGACTATGTAGTCGTAAACGACGACGTTGCTGTTGAGAATTCCACCTGGACAACAGGTAGAAGAGGAATTGCAGGAACAGTTCTTGTGCATAAGATCACTGGTGCAAAAGCCGAAACAGGCGCTGAGCTTGACGAAGTCAAGAGAGTGGCAGAGAAGGTCATCGAAAATGTAAGATCCATGGGTCTTGCACTTACACCATGTATCGTTCCGGCAGCAGGCGAGCCTAACTTCACCCTAGGTGAAAATGAGATCGAAGTCGGTATGGGTATTCATGGAGAACCAGGAACACACAGAGAAACACTGAAGACAGCTGATGAGATGGTAGACCATCTTGTAGGTAAGATTTTAGCCGACATCGACTACAGCGGAAGCGAAGTTGTGGTTATGGTCAATGGACTTGCATCCACACCACTTATGGAACTCTACATCGTGAACAAGAGAGTTCATGAGATACTGGAAGAGAAGGGCATAAAAGTCTACAGATCAATGGTTGGAGAATATATGACTTCCCTTGAAATGGCAGGTTTCTCCGTCACACTGCTTAAACTGGATGATGAGCTGAAAGAACTGTTTGATGCAGAAGCGGATACACCAGCACTTAAATGCCTGTAGAAACTACATAAGGAGGACTTAAAGCATGGCGAACACAGAAAAAGTTAAAGAGGTTATCCTTGCCATAGCAGAGGTGATCGCTGAAAAGAAACTATACCTGACACAACTGGATGCTGCCATCGGGGACGGCGACCATGGTCTGAACATGAATAAAGGATTTCAGGCTGCGAAGGAAAAGCTGGAAACTGCTACACTTGAAACCCCTGCAGATATCCTGAAAGCTGTAGGTATGGCACTCATTTCAAAAGTGGGCGGGGCAGCAGGACCCTTATACGGCACAGCATTTCTTAATGCTTCAAAGATCGTAGCAGGAAAAACCGATCTTGACCTTAGCGACTTTATGAACATGCTCGAAGCGGCTCTTGAAGGCGTGAAGAGCAGAGGAAAGGCAGTTGTAGGAGAAAAAACCATGGTGGATGCCATTGAACCCGCACTGGAAGCACTCAAAAAAGCCGTTGCAGAAGGAGCCTCCACAAGAGAAGCTATGGACCTGGCGGTTAAAGCAGCTGAAGAAGGCGTAGCCTACACAAAAACAATCATTGCGAAGAAAGGCCGCGCATCCTACTTAGGTGAGAGAAGCATCGGTCATGAAGACCCAGGTGCCATGTCATCTTATGTCATCTTGAAGACCATAGCAGAAAAATTCTAGTATGGACCTTAATAACTGAACAAGTATCAATACAGACGATCACTTATGCGACCGTCTGTATTTTTTTTGCCCGGAATCTGAAATGACAGATCAGTCTGCATTAAAGAACCATTCAGGCTGAAGAGAATAGGCTATTGATCAATTAAGGAAACGTTAACACCGTTGTCACGTTATGATGACATTTTTTGATTAGGATAAAGTTAGCTGACGAATGAACGTCAAAGAGAAAAAGACACTGTTTCAGACGGAAGAATCTGAAGGCTCCATAAGGAATCAGGAGTCATGAGAAAGGAGATAAGAATGGATAACAAACATGACAAGGAAATGAGAAAAGACCCCATAAGATCGCCCATTGCAGGAGAAAACATGGATAAGATGAGCGAAGAGGAAAAGAAGATGGCGCAGGATAAGCCGCCCAATAGCGAAAAGCCTGTGGAGAAGACAAAGAAGGACGAGCAGCTTGAGCAGTTTACTGTAGATGACAAGGAAGGAAGCCTCACCACAAATCAGGGACTGAAAATGGCTGAGGACGAGTTCTCCCTGAAAGCAGGAGAAAGAGGTCCGACCCTCATGGAGGATTTTCATTTCAGAGAGAAACTGACCCATTTCGATCATGAACGTATACCTGAGAGAATCGTTCATGCAAGAGGAACGGGCGTACATGGTGTATTTGAACTGACAGAGTCCATGAAGGAGTTTACCAAAGCGCATTTTCTTCAGGAGCCTGGAACGAAAACACCGATGTTTGTGAGATTTTCAACCGTTGTCGGTTTTAGAGGTTCCGCAGATACCATAAGAGATGTGCGTGGGATCGCGATGAAGTTCTATACTCAGGAAGGAAACTACGACATCGTCGGAAACAATATGCCGGTATTCTTCATTCAGGATGCAATAAAGTTCCCGGATCTTGTGCACGCCATCAAGCCAGAACCGCACAACGAGGTACCCCAGGCATCGGCAGCGCATGATACCTTCTGGGATTTTGTGGCGAACAATCAGGAATCTGCCCACACAGTCATCTGGGCCATGTCCGACAGAGCTCTTCCAAGAAGCTATGCCATGATGGAAGGCTTTGGCGTTCATACCTTCAGATTCATCAATGCGGAAGGAAAGTCGACCTTTGTGAAGTTCCATCTAAAACCGAAGCTTGGCATCCATTCACTGGTATGGGATGAGACGCAGAAGATTGCCGGAAAGGATCCCGACTTCAACAGAAAAGACCTTCAGGAAGCCATTCAGCGCGGAGACTTCCCGGAATACGACTTTGGTGTTCAGATGATTCCTGAGGGAGAAGAAGACAGGTTCGACTTCGATATCCTGGATCCCACAAAGCTCTGGCCGGAAGAGGATTTCCCGATCAGGTTCTTCGGTAAGATCACACTAAACAGGAATGTGGATAATTTCTTTGCTGAAGTGGAGCAGGCAGCATTCCATCCAGGACATATCGTTCCAGGAATAGACTTCACAAACGATCCGCTTCTTCAGGGAAGACTTTTCTCCTATACAGATACCCAGCTCATCAGACTTGGTGGACCGAATTTCCATGAAATTCCGATCAATAGACCCATCGTGCCGTTTACCAACAATCAGCGGGACGGCTATCATAGAACGACCATCAATAAAGGTCGAGTCGCCTATCACAACAACAGCATAGCAGGCAATAAGCCCGATGTGACCAGTCCTGAAGAGGGCGGTTTCGAGCCGTACATGGAAAAGATAGAAGCCAGAAAGATCCGTGCAAGAAGCGACAGCTTCAAGGATCATTTCTCCCAGACGGCCATGTTCTACAACAGTATGAGTGACATCGAGAAGAAGCATATTATTGAGGCGTTCTCCTTTGAGCTGGGAAAAGTCTCAAACAAGGATATCCGCCAGCAGGTTGTGGAAATGTTCGGACATGTCAATATCGACATGATGACTGAGGTGGCAAAGAACATCGGAGTGGATCCGCCGACTGGCGAACAGGTGAAGTACGATAAAGTCTCTCCTGCACTGAGTCAGGAAAGCACCATCAGGAAACCGGATACCTTGAAGATCGGATTCATTGTCGGAGAAGGATACGATAGAAAGGCACTGGATGATACCATGAATACGCTGAAAAACGCGAAAGTTCAGTGCACTGTCATCAGCGAAAGTCTTTCACCGGTTAAGGATCAGTCGGGAGGTCAGATCGAACCTAAGGAGACCTTCACAACAACCCATGCGGTACTGCTTGACGGAATCTATGTGGATATCGGAAAGGGTGCCAGCGATAAGGTGAAGAAGGAAACCATGAAGTACATAGAGGAGACATTTATGCACTTTAAACCTATGGCAGTTACAGCAAGAGGTGCTGAACTGCTGAAACCGGACATGAAAAATCAGCCGGGTGTGCTCACAGAGGACCGTATGAAGATTGCTCCGGATAAATTCCTCGAAACAGTTGCTCAGCACAGACACTGGGACAGAAATACAAGTATCACATAAATAGGAAAGAGAAAAGGCTCCGGATTTTCCGAAGACTTTTCTCTTTCCCTGTTTATCAATTGACTGGAACAAAGTCCTCATATTTTTCAGAGATTTCCTCAAGATAATCTCCGGATTCTTCGGCACCTGATTTCAGATGATGATCGAAAAAAGCAACTGCTGCTGCCCTCTGGATTTCTGAAGACATTCTTCTGTCGTCATTTCCTGTAAAGCCGATATATTTTGTCAGAGGAGAGTACATGTAGGCCATGGTGAAATCGATATGGGTTGTCCTTCTCATCTGGACGAGTTTAGAATCCATGGAGTTTTTCATGAGCGTATCCAGAGAATAGTTATTGGGACCGATCTTCCACTGTTCACTTCGAAGGAAAAGTGATGGCATATCAAGGCCTTGGCTAAGCAGAGCGTTCTCGACAGGAGCAAGCCATGCATCGAGTCCCATAAGTGCTTTAATCCGGGAATCCTTAAGGGAGATGTAGACGCTGCCGCCGCCTCCGGTGGAGTGGCCTATAAGCCCGATATCTGAAAGGTCCATTTTACCGCCAAGGAGGCTGTCTTCTTCATTCTTTCTTTCAAGATCATTAAGAACACTGCCTACGTCTTCTCCATAAGTTCTTACAAGAAGCTCCGAGGAGCTTCCGAATCTTGCTCGATCTGCCTGTGAAGGAAGAGCTGACGGTTTAAGAAAAGCCTTAGAGCCATCTGCAAAGGTTACAGCCTGTGAACCGTAGGTATGATCTATGGATACAGCGATGAATCCGTGAGATGCAAGCTCCTCGGCAAAATCCGTATGAAGTTCTCTGAACCCCTGCCAGCCGTGTGAGAGGATGACAACGGGATACTCAGCTTTATAGGGGAGTACCGGAGCATCAAGATATGAGTTTGAATCTATGAGAGCTGTGTGATCAAGAACAAAATAGGGAAGGTGAAAGCTTTTTGCCAGCTGCCTTGTAAGGGTTTTTCCATCCGAAATCCATTTTGCTTTTTTATGTCCTTCAGTGCTTTCTGCAGGGTACCAGATCTGATATTTGATTCTTCTGTGATCAGCCTGATCTTCTGTGTAGTACTCTTCTCTCTCTGTATCTTCCAGCTCATAGATCCTTGTACCCACCTCATACTCTCCCGTGGGCATAGGGATTTTCTCTTTGGGAAAAATCAGAAGGATTAAAGTGGACAGGACAAGTAGAAGAATGAAAAAACCAAGAATCCACCTGCTGGCTGGCCTGCCAGGCTCAATGACTGAATTATGATTGAGCAGAGCGATGATCAGAAAAAGTGCTGTGAGAACATAGATGGGATAGAACTGCCAGCGTGACTTTATAAAGATCATCTGAGCTGCGATGAGGAGGATGAGGATGAGGCTTACGATTTTCCACTTCTCGAGAAGTGCTGCAAGGATGCTCATAATCTTCTCTTCCCGCTCTGGGGGGTATGCACAAGCTTTCTCACATTGAATCCTTCAGCCTTTACAAAGTACAGAATATCCTCAAGATCCTGCATGTTCATCTCCGGCTTTCTTGAAAGAATCCAAAGAGAATCCTTATCTTCTCCTGCAACTACGGCATAGCGGTAATCAGATGCAAGCCTGATCACATTGTACTCGCTTTTGAACGGCCAGAAGAACCGGACATAGAGACCGCCTCTGCAGCTCCTGTCTCTTGGCCAGGCATATCCTTTTATCCCTTTTTTTCTGCCATCTCTGTAGCCCTTGTTGATGACTCTGATTTTTCCGTTTTTCTTGGGAGTATAGGTAGCCGTAACATTTGAAAGACCATTCTGACCTCTTGCGGGGAGCTTTGCGATCTCAAACCAGATGCCTGAATATCTCTTAAGATCCACATTGCAGACGGGGATATTTTTATTGATGTTTCCTTTCTTTGACATGATTCCACCTCTTTTTCGCCATCAGAGTGACAATGATGGCCATTCACTAATCCTAATGTAGCACAGATTGATGAAGCGGATTTTAACACTTCGATGATGTTTGTTAAGAGACTGTGACGATGAAAAACAGGTGTACTACCTGATATTTATTCTTTGAACAGGTGCAGTGGAAGGAGATAAAAGCGTTGTAACTGAGGATGTTAAACGTTTCCTGCGGATAAATGGGAGAGGAGATGTCTTAACAAGGATATAACCTGAAGACAATCTGGGCAAAACAATCTGAATCTATAATTCAGATTGTAGAGCACAGATTGTGCATGCAGAAGAAAGTAATGATCATAAGTTATAGGAGGAAATCAATGAATAAGAAAATTTCAGGTATCATATCATCAATCGCTATGGTGGCACTGCTTGCAGCTTGCGGTACTTCCGCAAACGAGGAGACGCCCGCAGGTAATCCGGAGACACCGTCTTCAGAGGCTCCATCTGATCTTGAAGGTTCTGTCATTGTAGACGGATCCGGAACAGTTTATCCCCTCATGGCAAACATCGCAGAGAACTACATGACGGGAGCTGGATCAGGTGTCAGCGTTCAGGTAGGTAGAGCAGGTTCAAGCGCGGGACTGAAGAAGTTCATTGCTGGAGAGTTGGACTTTGCAGATGCTTCAAGAAAAATCAAGGACACAGAAGTTGCTGAGCTTGAAGCTGCCGGAAAGAAAATGGGCGAGAACATCATGGAAATAGAACTGGCCTATGATGGCCTGACCATGGTCATCAACAAGGAAAATACATGGGCTGCAGAAATGACACAGGAAGAAATCGTGGATATGTATATTTCCGGAAAATTTAAAGCGGATGATAAAGTCTTGTGGTCAGACATCCGTTCGGAGTGGCCAAGCGAAGAGATCAGGTTCTTCGGACCGAACGAAAATCACGGAACCTACGAATTCTTCTATGAAGTGATTCTGGATGAACAGGAACTGGTTTCCACGGTCAATCTTCAGCAGGAATACTCCACCCTTGTGGATCTTGTTTCAAAAGACAAGAACGCCATCGCATTCTTCGGATATGGATATTATGCCAGCAACACAGACAAGCTGACAGCGGTGAAGGTGGACTTTGGAAACGGTGGGGTAGAACCTACACTTGACACCATCGGATCGGATCTTGACTATGCAGGCTTCACAAGACTTGTCTATACTTACCTTGATCTTGACAAGGCAAAGGCTGCTCCTCAGATACTGGACTATGCAAAGTTTGTAGTTTCAGAAGAAGGTGCACAGAAGCTTGCGGGAGAGAACGGATTTGCACCACTACCTGCTGAGAAACATGCAGAATATATGGAGACACTGGAAAATCTGAAGTAATAAACGACAAGATGATTGAAGGCATTAAAGATGAGAGAGTATTCTCTCATCCTTTGCTTGCGTAAAGAATCAAAAAGGAGATTTCTATGGAGAATCAGACAAAAGTTAGAGAGATGATTCAAAAAAGAGTAAAAGAAAAGAAGCGGATCATGGATAAAATCGTCCCTGGATTTCTGCTCATCATGGCGCTGATATCCGTATTCACGACCTTCGGGATCATCCTGACCCTGATTACTGATGCTGTCAGGTTCTTCAGTGCGGTACCCGTATCTGAAATACTGAGTACGGATCTTGCACCCCTTAATAAAAATCCGAGATTCGGATTCATTCCGCTTCTTGTGGGTACCATTACAACTTCATTTATTGCAATGCTTGTGGCTGTGCCTGTAGGACTTGCCGCGGCAGTCTATCTCAGCCAGTTCGCCTCGGACAAGGTGAGAAAGCTCGTTAAGCCTATGCTTGAAATCCTTGCCGGAATTCCTACGATTGTTTATGGATTCTTCGCCTACTCGTTTGTCACACCGATGCTGATGAATCTCATTCCCGGACTTGAGGCGAAAAATGCGCTGAGCCCTGGCCTTGTCATGGGTATCATGATCATACCCATGGTCGCGTCTTTATCCGAGGATGCCATGAACGCCGTACCGGAAATCATGAAGGAAGGCGCACTCGGGCTTGGCTCAACGAGACTTGAGGTGGCGCTTAAGGTCGTCATACCGGCTGCGATTTCCGGAATCATGGCATCCATCGTTCTTGGCATCTCAAGAGCCATCGGAGAGACCATGATTGTGACCATAGCAAGCGGAAGCTCTAAAGCGTTCACGCTTGATATCACACAGTCCATGCAGACCATGACAGGCTATATCGTGGAGTTCACAAGCGGAGATGCCGCCAGCGGCACCACAGGATACTACAGCCTGTATGCAGTGGGACTCATTCTCTTTCTCTTCACTATGCTGATGAATCAGTTTGCGCATTATATCTCTAAGAAGTACAGGGAGGCATATTGATGGAAGCGAATAAACTGGAAATAAGAAAAGAAAAAGAGATGTCCCGTCCTTTCAAGCTGTCTTTTAAAGCGGACAGAAGACAGATCGGAAGAAGAGTGAAGCTCAGCAGTCTGATCAAAAATCTGTTTGCCTTATCGATTCTCCTCACCCTTCTGGTTCTTGTGTTTCTTCTTTTTGATATCGTAAAGGACAGTATAGGCTGGCTGGATCTTGATTTTCTTCGTGGAAATCTCTCCATATTCCCTGAAAAAGCGGGAATCTTCGGGGCAATCATGGGGACAGTCTACATGATGCTCATCGTTATCCCCGTTACCTTTATTCTAGGCGTTTCAACGGCCATCTATCTCGAGGAATATGCAAAGCCCGGTAAACTAAAAGATTTCATCAACATCAACCTGAGTAACCTTGCCAGCGTCCCTTCAGTCATATTCGGACTTCTTGGACTTGCAGTGTTTTCAAGGCTCCTTGGTCTTGGGGGAAGTATACTGGCCGGTGGCCTCACCATGTCACTACTTGTCCTTCCCATAGTTGTGGTGGCCGCGCAGGAATCGCTTAAAGCAGTGCCCGGATTCCTAAGAGAAGCTTCCTATGCCCTCGGTGCGGATAAATGGACAACGGTGAGTAAGGTTGTCATCCCGGTTGCACTGCCAGGTATGCTGACTGGATTCATTCTAGGCGTTTCAAGAGCCATCGGCGAAACAGCACCTCTTGTGGTTCTTGGTATTCCTACACTCATCATGAAGATTCCGCAGAGCGTCATGGATGACTTTACCACAATGCCCATACAGATCTACTACTGGACCCTTGATACCGTACTCACGCCAGAGTATGCGAATCTTGCAGCAGCAACAATCGTCGTTCTACTTATCGTGCTGTTTCTTTTGAACTCCGTCGCGATATTCATCAGAAATAAATTCGAGAAGAAATTTTAACTTAAAGGAGACGCTATGAATAACGAAAATAAAGAAGCGGTATTTCAGGTCAGAGATCTAAGTCTCTGGTATGGTAGCGCACCCGCCCTGAAGAAAATCAATCTGGATATCTACAAGAACGAAGTCACTGCAATCATCGGTCCTTCCGGATGCGGTAAATCCACCTTCATCAAGACACTCAACAGAATGGTTGAAAATATCCCCATCGTCCGCACAGAAGGGGAGATTCTCTATCACGGAAGCGATATCTTCACGAAGGAGCTTCGTGTGGAGGAGCTGAGAACTCAGGTGGGGATGGTGTTCCAGAAGCCGAATCCCTTTCCTAAATCCATACTGGAAAATGTCCTTTATGCGCCAAAGATCCATGGACTGAAGGACAAGGCGCTTCTCATGGAGATTGCAGAAACAAGTCTCAAGAGTGCAGCTCTATGGGATGAGGTGAAGGACAGGTTAAATGATAATGCCTATGGACTCTCGGGCGGGCAGCAGCAGCGTCTCTGCATCGCGAGAGCTCTGGCTGTTCAGCCTGATGTCATCCTTATGGATGAACCCACATCGGCACTGGATCCCATTGCAACGGCGAAGATCGAAGAGCTCATGGAAAGCCTGAAGAATGAATACACCATTGCCATCGTCACCCACTCCATGCAGCAGGCGGCAAGAATATCAGATAGAACTGCCTTCTTCCTCATGGGGGAGATGATCGAATACGGCGACACCAAGTCGCTCTTTACAAACCCCAGGGACAAGCGTACAGAAGACTACATCACCGGAAGATTCGGCTAAAGGAGAAGATGAGATGACACTGAATAGTATTGAACTGACAATCAGCCACATGAACAACAATCTTCTGAGAATGGGATTTCTTGTGGAAACCCAGATCAGACGCTCCATCAAGGCACTTGTGGAAAATGATCTGAAGCTTGCTGAGATGGTCATAAGAGAAGATATCCACATCAACGATCTCATGAGAGGCATCGAGGATGATGCCATAAGACTCATCGCAACCCAGGGTCCTGTAGCATCGGATCTGAGAAATATCTTCACCATAATCAAGATCGTCACCGATCTTGAAAGAATGGGCGACCATGCCAAGGATATTGCTGAGTTTACCATAAAGAATCATGATCTCAATAAAGATCTCATCAATGAGGATCTTCTTAAACTTACACAGCTGGTTCTTGACTTCATAGCCCAGTCACTGGACAGCTTCGTGGCAAAAGACAAGGATTCTGCGCTTGAGCTTACAAAGCTCGATGATGAGATTGATGTGATGACAGCGGACATCATAAGGAAACTCTTCGACAAGGCAAGTGATGATCCGAGCCTGCTTAAGCTTGCGGGGGATCTGCAGTTTGTCATCAAGTATCTTGAGCGTAACGGGGACCATGCCACCAACATCTGCGAATGGACCATATATATCGTTACAGGGCAATTTAAGGAACTTAATTGACTTAGTGCAGCAGTTCAAAGAGCTGAACTGACACAGGACACTTCAAAGAAGTGAACCAGCTGGTATTTAAGGTTAGCATCTTAAAATCATATCATTGTAATATTTCAGAATATGAAAAGAGCACTGTGAATCTTTACGATCCACAGTGCTTTTTCATAAGGACTATCTCTTCTCGAGAATTTCCTTTATTGCAGCTGGTTTAAGAACTTTTCCGTAGGATACGACCTGTTCGTCGATGACAAGTCCTGGAGTTGACATGATTCCGTAGGATGCTATGTCCTTAAAATCTGTTACTTTGATGATTTCAGCCTCAATACCGAGTTCCTTTAATGCCTCTTCGGTATTTGCTGTGAGGTTTACGCAGTTCTTGCAACCGGATCCTAATACTTTGATTTTCATGTGATGATCTCTCCTTAATATATATTATGATTTGGGTTAACTAAATGAACAGGTAGCTGAAGGCGTTGAAACCATAGCCGATGATGATGATTCCTATGGACACAATGGCAAAGAATATTGCTAGAAGCTTTGGCTTGATGACTTTTGAGAGCATGACGAGGGATGGAAGAGACAGTGCCGTGACACCCATCATGAATGCCAGAGCGGTTCCTAGTCCGACTCCCTTAGTAATTAAGGCTTCTGCTATAGGGAGTGTTCCGAAGATGTCGGCATACATGGGAATACCTACAACGGTTGCCACAAGAACTGACCACCAGTTATCGGCACCAAGCAGTGAAGTGATGAATGTTTCTGGGATATAGTTGTGTATTGCAGCGCCGATTCCGACTCCGATGAGGACATATATCCAGACTTTCTTTATGATGTCCAGAACCTGGTCCTTTGCAAATTCGATTCTTTCTCGTTTTGTCAGAGATTCCTCTTCTGCCGCTTCCATGTTGTTTGCGAAGACAAAGGATTCAACATGGGCTTCAAGCTTCAGCTTGCCGATGATCGTTCCGCCGATGACGGCAAGGACAAGTCCAACAACAACATAGGCAAGGGCAACCTTCCAGTTGAAAATACTGGCAAGAAGAATGACTGACGCAAGATCCACCAGCGGGGAGGATATGAGGAAGGAAAAGGTCGTTCCGATGGGAAGCCCTGCACTTGTGAATCCGATGAATAAAGGGATTGAAGAGCAGGAGCAGAAAGGGGTTATAGTGCCCAGGAGGGCTGCAAGGATATTTGCTGTGATGCCGCTGAAATTTCCGAGGATCTTTCTGGTTCTTTCTGGAGGGAAAAAACTCTGAATATAGGAAATCATGAAGATGAGTGCAGAGAGGAGGATAAAGATCTTCACCACATCATAGATGAAGAAGTGGACACTGGCTCCAAGCCGCTCATTCATGCTGAGACCAAATACATTGACCACAAGGCTCTCCACAAGATCATAGAGCCACTGCATTTTTAAAAGCTGATTATTGATAAATTCAAATATAAACATGAGATTCTCCTTGAAAGCTTTAAGCTAGAATATTTTCATCGATTGCTGTTGGGGTATTGCTGTATTTCCATTTTGTGGAAATTTTATTGTAGTCATTAAGGAGTACAGGATACTTTTCAAGATTTTCAGCAAGATCGGATACGATGTTTTTCAGTACCTCATCATCTTCCCGAAGTTTATAGTAAACATATTTCTCTCTCCTCGTATCCGTGACAAGGCCTAGATCTCTCAGCTTAGACAGCCCTTTTGATACCGTAGGCTGAGTGACATCGAGGATGCCGCTGATTTCGCAGACGCACAGCTCATCAAAATGGATCAGCATGATGATTCTCACTCTTGTTTCATCAGAGAGGGTCTTGAAGATATTCATTAATTCATTCATTTTTTCACTTCCAATCTTTATATGCACATATTCTCATATGGGAATATGATAATACTACTCCTCCCGTTTTACCTTGTCAACGATTGATAAAAAATAACAGACCTTACTGTTCGTTAATCTGGACTGAATCAGAGATTACACCGTAGGAACAGTTTCTGAAAATGCTGATAAGGGCTTGGCGCCATAAGTTATGGAAAAACAAAAAGAGATTCAAATGAATCTCTTTAAAAGAGGTGAATTGATTCTATTGAGTCAGTTTATGGCTTCGAGCTGCAGTTTTTCGGTTTTGCCCTGCCAGCTGACTGTAAGTTCAGCGGAATCACCGGATGTGGGACTAAAGAAATCGGCGTTCATTCTGCTTACAATGTGAAGACTGCCTAAGCTCCGAAGTTCCTGAGGGAACGAGCTCTCAATCTTCATATCGCTTAACTTCAGCTGATATTCTATGGGGCCGATTTTTTCTGCTTCATTTTGCATTTCGTCTTGATCAAACAGATACTGAATAGTCAGGGTGCTGTATATGGACGAGTTTGCCCTAGTTACGGAATAGGTTGCAAGCCATGAATCGCCCTGACCGGAGTAAAAGTGATTAAGAGCAGTTTCTTCTGCACCCTTCCCGGAGGATGTGGAAATCAGCATCAGTACAGCTGCAAACAGGATTAATGTCATGGATGAAATTATGATCAGCGGTTTTTTCATGATTTTCTTCAACCTCATTTCGATGTTTTTTTATTCTTTTCCATATGCTTTGAATTTAAAAATCTAACATAGTATATATACTTTTTATTATACAGGATAATATGTCTAAAATCTCCTGTATCATCAAGAAAACTAACGATCAGATCATTCAGGAGAAGTATCAGGATCTTCATCGGAATTCGGATGAAATTTCAGATCATGATGAGCAAGAGTCTATCTTCTCCCTGAAGGAGGAGATACAATTCTATTATCAGACACGCAGAAAGGTCACATGTCCTATGGACTGATGAAGAAACGGGTTTCGTTTCTGAACGTCTTTTTATATTGACTCTGTATGAAATCTGTGCTGCAAATGGAATACTATCGCAAAATTTAATATAATATAAGTATATAAACATGTACGAAGGTATCCTTATGCCAACCATTCAATCTATAAAGAAAGATATACATTCTTTAGGTTATGCACAAAAAGAAGAGATACTAAGTTATCTGGAAGAAGTAATTACTTTTGGTGCAGTTTCAAAGGAAATCACTAACAATATCAAGGAGTCCAGATTCTCCAAGGGGAAAGTCTGTCCGCATTGTTCTCATGAAGAAGTTTCCAGGTAGGGAAATACAAAAACAAACAAAGATACATCTGCAAGTCCTGCAGGAACATTTACGGATTTACCTTGTCCCCAAAGCATAACAGCAGGTATGATGTAGATATATGGTTGCATTTCGCAAAGTGCATAATTAATGGATATTCCATCCGCCAGACAGCAGATGAAGTAGGAATCAATCCTATCACTGCTTCTTCTGGAGACATAAGATACTGGATGCACTTCGTGCTTTTATGGGTGTAGGCAGCGTAGGTGGAGTCGTAGAAGTAGATGAGCTCTTTTTCAGAGAATCTTTCATGGAAAATCATAAGAAGAGCAAGGTGTTAAAGATGCCACGCACATCCCGAAAGCGTGGGCTAAAGGGTAAAAACAGCTCTAAAGTCAAAAGGAAGCGAGGAATATCTTCTGAGCTTGTTTGTGTTGTCTGTGCAAAAGACAGAGTGGGAAATATCATCACTGAATTGACTTGTAAAGGAAGAATGAGCGATACACAGAATCAAAGATTTTAAAGGAAGGGGGCAAGTTTATATATAAGCACTGGTTCAGCCAACAAAATTATTATGTAGGAGGTGTATTAGTGAAAAAAATTATTGTAATGTTATTAGCCGTATTATTGCTATTTGGATGCACTAATAAAGAAAAGACTGCTGAAAAACATGGTGAAGGAATTTCAGTCGAAATTGGCGAGATTGACAATATTCGATATGTAAGTATTAGGGTTTATATGGAAGAGTTACCTTTCAGTGATTTCTCCACTTACAAGGAAGATGGTTCTTTCAATAATGGTGAAATTATTTGGTTTGATGTTCCTATCTCTCAGAGTGATTATTCTCAAGAGATTGAAGTAATTTACAGTAATAATCCAGATGGAAGCGACTCAGCCACTTCTAACAGGATTGATATTACGGAAGCAAAAGAATGGGTAAATACAGAATTAAATGATAAACTACAACTGGAGTTGTCTGATTTTAAGTAACAAGTTTATTTGTTGAACTTTCTTTGTATTAACAATTTGGAAAAAACATCATTAAATAATATTATATAAATCAATTGAAGCATCAAAAAAGTGATTCAAATTTAATCCCTTATTTGATGGCTTATTTTCAACACTATTCTCATACAGAGCCTTTATATCAGTGCATGGTCCTGAAGGGGATTGTAATTCAATTAGAGGGGTTCCCCTTTTCTGATGATTAAGACCTCTTAATAAACCAAATAAGAGCATATATAGAGTATGGTGCTTTGAAGATATACCAACAATTGAGCAGTGAATCTTCTAACGTATATTTCCAGTAAATAATTTTTTGAGAATAGGATTAGAATCCCGAAGAAGTTCGGGGGTTTAATGTCAGTATCTATGATAAGATTAATTTAAAAGAATTTCAGGAGTTGAAGAATGAAATCTAAAAATGATATTCTAGACAGTTTCATCGAAGTTGTTATTTATTCGTTAATTCAATGGATATTAATATCAGGATTGATGACTAACAGGGCATCATGGTTAGGATTTATGTTCTTTTTTTTGTCCATATTTTTACACACCAGTATTTTTAGTAATCTAAAAATGCGTTTTACAAATAAAAAGATTTTAATATACACATTCATTAGTTTGAATATGGTTTTCAGCGTACTATTTTTGTTGTTATTAGGCTATTTTGAAATAAAGCTTATCCCTTTCTCATTGTAAAGTGCATTTCAGTTAAATGAGAGATCAGCATTTACTGTTTCCATGAAGATTGCTTCAGAAAAGAAAAATATTTATTCAATCCCTGTGTCTTTTTAGAAGGGCACAGGGTATTACTTATACAGGGAGGAGGGAAGAGATGCAGAATTCCAAGGGTACTGATTCGAAAATCGATGAGATCATCGATAAATACTACAATATGGTCTATAAACTGGCGTACGCAAGAACCAGAAACAGTTACGATGCGGAAGATGTTCTTCAGGAAGTATTCTTAAGGTACATCAGGAAGATCCCCGACTTTGAAAATGAGGTGCATGAAAAAGCCTGGTTTTTAAGAGTCACCATCAACTGCAGCAACAATCTCTTTGCCGATTTCTCTAAACGGAAGAGTGCATCATATATCGAAAACACCCTCGGTATGACAGATGATGAGAAAATTCTGGATGAATACCTTGATAAACTCCCTAAGAAGTATCGGACGGTCATCCATCTATTCTATTATGAAGATCTTAAGATCCTGGACATCGCGAGGCTCATGGATCTTAAGGAGTCCACAGTCAAAATGCATCTCACAAGAGCACGAAGACTCCTGAAAGGATATATGGGAATGGAGGCAGAAAATGTTTGAAGAGAAGTACAGGTCATTATTTGAAAAAATCGATGGAAATGAAGAACATAAAGAAAAAGTGAGAAAGCTTATGCAGAAGGAGCGGACAATGATGGAAAACGGAAGTGGAAAAAACAGCAGATATGATCGCAGAACAGCAAGGTATGTCGCGGCATCAGCGGTGCTGCTCGTAACGTCTTTTGCCCTATTTAAGATGCTGGGAACAGGAGACGCTAAAAGTCCAATAGCAGAAGGTGAAACACCACCTGCAGTTGTCGAAAAGCCTGAAGATACAGCTGTCCTATACAGCAGTCTTGACTTTGCTGAGATTTCAGAGGTCAACGTACCGGAAGAAACCGATGGGATGACAGGTAAGATTGCCGCATTTACAGAAGATATTCTCAGCGAAGGCAGTGCTGTTATAAAGGCAACTGTCACAGCGGTCAGATTCAAAGAGTATCAGTATGTCATAAAAGCCGGTGAAGGAGAAGAAGATGATCTTAAGGATACAAGGCAATCCGTCATCTATGAAGTCATGGTGGACAAGCTCTATCACTCCGATGGGTCCATTACAGAAGGTGAGACTCTTGTTATTGAAAATGATCTCTATACCTATACTTCACTTGCCAGCAGCGTAGAGAAGCTCAGTTCAGGCAGACAGTATATTCTGGCACTTCATGAAAATGAAGGAGAAGTCTATATTCCTCAAGAGGGTGAAGAAGTGGAAGGGTCAACAGCACGTGAAAGCAGACTGAGCGTTCTCTATCCTTTCACATCTCAGATTGAAATCACAAATGATGGTCAGTACCTCTTCCCAGATCACTGGGTCTCCCTTGTCAATGAAAAGGCAAAAACAGTGACCATGGATGTAGAAGGATTCGGCTACTATGGTGAAATGAAACTGAGAGATGATGAGGATTTTGAATCTGATTTTCAGAGTATCGTGGACACCTACTTAGGCAAATAGAAAAGATCATGAAAAAGAAGACTGAAGCATATGCTTAAACCCTGTGATACGGAGTTTATGAGCTCATTCAGTCTTCTTTTTATATTTTTTGTGAACCTGAATAATCCGGGTGTCCGCAGAGATAGGCAGATTCTGTGGACTGATCCGAAATGAAAACTCAATATTTCATGTTATAATCTGAAAATATCATTCAGTAGAATGATACGAGTCGACGATGGAGGGGGTCAGCCGGATGAATACATGTAAAATCTGCAATGCGGAGACGGAAAGTTTTGTTCAGGATATTTTCAGGGTCACCTATCACAGCTGCCCGAGCTGCGAGTTCATCTACAAGGATGAAGGAGACCTGGTTTCAGAGGAAGCGGAATTTGAAATCTATGAAACCCATGAGAACTCCATTGAGAATGAGGGGTATGTATCCTATCTCAAGCGCTTCCTTGATCATGCAGTACTTCCGTTCAAAAATGGAGAGAATAAGGTGCTGGATTTCGGCAGCGGTCCCACGCCCGTCCTATCGATGGTCATGGAAAGAGACTACGGATTCAAGGTGGACATCTATGATCTGTTCTATGCACCTCTGAAGATTTATGAGGGGAAAACCTATGATGTTGTGACCTCCGTAGAAGTGGTGGAACACCTGGCCGAACCGCTGGTTCAGTTTGAAATACTGAAAAATATACTGAAAGATGATGGCATTCTGGCCATTCAGACTCAGTTTCATCCAAGAGATATGGATGAGTTCAGGAAATGGCACTATATGAGAGACAGGTCCCACATCGCTTTCTATACCAGAAAAACCATGGAAAAGATTGCGGAAATCATGGAGCTTGATCTGATCTACTGTGATGTTGTGAGATACACAACCTTCAGAAGAAAATGAGCACTGAAAGAAAGGACTTACCTGGTGCAAAATATAATCATCCGATAAAATAATAGTCCCATCAGAGCAGTTTTCTGCCTGATGGGACTATATTCGTATAGATCATATTGAATACTTCAGGCAAAGGATTGCTTGTTCTAGACATGTGGCTGTTGGGCTGCTTTATGATGAGCCTTCGCAAAGTAGTTGGTACCGATGACACCGATGATGATGAGCACGGCTCCGATGATCTTAAATCCTTCAAGAGTCTCTTTTAGAATCAGAACTCCCGCGAGAATGGAGATTACCGTGCCAAGGTGATTGAAGATGCTCATCCTTGAAGCTTCCAGCCTTGTCAGGGCAAAGTTTGAAAGAAGAGAAGTACCAAGTGTCGACAGGATACCCAGAAACATGACGCCAATAAGAAAGGAAGGGGTCATAAGAGGCGTAAAATAATCATTTATTCTTCCTTCTGCAAGATGCATGATCACATTGATGGTGCTGAAAATGATGAAACCTGCAGTGATGGCCACTGAGGTGAGCTTGAGAAAGCTGTGGTCTCTTATCTTCTTCCTGATGAGCACGATATTTGCTGCTGAGGACAGACTGGACAGGAGAAGAAGAACATATCCTGCAAGGCTTCCTCTGGAGAGGTCCGTGCCTTTCATGACCGAGATATAGATGACGCCTGATAGGGAAATCAGCATGAAGATCTTCTGCATGGATTTTGTTTTCTCCTTCAGGATGACTGCGGCAAGGAGCATGGTCAGAAGAGGCGTTGTCGCCTGAATGATTGCAGCCTCGGAAGAAAACACTTTCTGAAGTCCGAGAATCTGGAGAGAGAAAAACAGCAGAGGGTAGAAGAGCGATAAGGGGAGAATCGAGAGAATCTCCTCTTTCTTCAGTCTGAATTTAAAGAATCCGAACATTTTAAGGATGATGAGGGCAAGAAAAGAAAAGGTGAATCTGTGGGCAAGCACTGCCCATGGGGACGCGGTCGTCAGCGTGACCTTGTTTGCAAGAAAAGAAAAACCTATGATCACTGCCATGGACACAGCGGCCAGGTATGCGGAAGTTTTTTCGTTCACTGCTTTCATCCCCTTCAGTTTTGTTCATTATACTGATTATATCAAAAGCGTATAGACAATTGTTAAGATTATGAAGAAATGGTCAATCTTGAAAAGATGAACGAAGGTTTCTCTTTCGTTATGTTAAAATGGTAGAAAGCATAATAACAGACAGAGGTGAAATATATGATATTAAACTGTATGCCAGTTGAGATCCTGAGCAGAGAAGAAGCGGACAGGCTTCGGGAACTCACAGGTGCAGACATTAAAGATGTGGACAACATCAAAGACCATGTGGATATTTTAGATGAGGTAGAAGCCATCATTCCGCCATGGAGATTCAAGGCAGAAGAGCTTGCACTCATGAAGAACCTGAAATGGGTTCAGGCGTTCAGCGCCGGAGTGAATACCTACCCTTTGGAGGAAATCAGGAAAAGAGACATTCTTCTCACCAATTCAAGCGGCGTTCATGCGCCTCAGATGACAGATCATATTATGGGCATGATCCTGGCTTTTTCAAGAGGGCTTATTCCAAGCATACGTGAGCAGAAAGAGAAGAAGTGGTCAGTGGATTTCTCCCTGAGTGAGCTCACAGACAAGGAAATGCTCATTGTCGGAGCTGGAAGCATCGGAAAAGTACTGGCCAGGAAGGCCAATGCTTTTGATATGAAGGTCATCGGACTGAAAAGAACGGTTGAAGAGCTTCCATATTTTGATAAGGTCCTTCCCCTTGAAGATCTTAGGGAGGCTATGAAATCAGCTGATTATGTGGTCATTCTTGCGCCTCTGACAAAGGATACAAGAGGACTCATTGGAAAAGAGGAGCTGGCCTTAATGAAAAAGGATGCCGTGCTCGTGAATCTTGCAAGGGGGCCATTAGTGGATGAAAAAGAGCTGATTCTTGCGCTTCAGGAAGGAAGAATCCGTGGAGCTGGACTTGATGTGTTTTCAAGAGAACCTCTTCCTGAAGAAAGCCCACTGTGGGATCTGGATAATGTGATCCTTACACCCCACATGGGCGGATTCAGCGATGGTTCCAATGAGCGCTCACTTAAACTCATCGCAGAAAACATCAGGCGCTTTCAAAATAAAGAGGAACTCCTCAATGAGGTGGATCTCACATTAGGATACTAGGCTTAAGGATGAGGGAAATAGGGCAGCGGGCCGAAAGAATCCTATAGACTTAGAAAAGACAGAGGCACATGGAAATCAATCCATGTGCCTCTGTCTTTTCAGCATAGCCTTATTAATGAAGAATATTAACCGATGTCTTTATTCGACGACGACTGCTGTTCCTGATGCGGTGACCATAAGCATTCCGTTATTCTGACCCAGTGTCTCATAATCGATCTTTACGCCGATGACTGCATTGGCACCCAGGCCGTAGGCTCTTTCTTCCAGTTCTCTTAAGGCGTTGATTCTTGCCTCGATGAGCTCACTCTCGTAAGTCTTGCTTCTGCCGCCGAAGAAATCTGAGATTCCCGCTGTGAAGTCCTTGATGAAGTTGATTCCCGAGATGACTTCCCCGAACACAATTCCCTTATAGGCGATGACTTTTTTTCCTTCTACAGCATTGGTTGTTGTAATAACCATAATTACATTCCTCCTACATTAATATCTGATTTCATTATAAATCTATCATTTAACAAATGCATATTTTTAATGGAACTTTAACGAGATTTTTGAAAAGATCGCCTTTTGCCGCAAGTTTTCACCCTGGAGGATTTTCATTCAAATGCTATAAGGCTGAACATTTTTATGCTATAATCTAAAATTGTATTAAATGTAATAAATGAAAACTGTTATCAGTAAAATAAAGAGGTGTATATAGATGAGTATTGCAGGAGAAGGATGTGAAATCCTCGTACCTTTCAGTGAAAGAAAAACACTGGAGGAAGTGGAAAGAAGCCTGACCACAACATACAAGAGAAATATATGGGGTAAATTCATAAAGGCCATCAACGATTATGAGCTGATCAAAGATGGCGACAAAATTGCTGTGGCTATATCAGGAGGTAAGGACAGTCTGATTCTCGCCAAACTTTTCCAGGAGCTGAAAAAGCATAAGAAGAACAGCTTTGAAGTGGAATTCATCGCCATGGATCCCGGTTACCACAAGGAAATCAGAAAACTTCTTGAAGAGAACTGCGCATTCCTGGAGATTCCGGTGAAGATCTATGAATCGGGCATCTTCAATGTCATCGATAAAATCGCAAAGGATTATCCCTGCTACATGTGTGCAAGGATGAGAAGAGGCTCTCTCTACGAGTTTGCTCAAAGCCTTGGCTGCAACAAGCTTGCTTTAGGACATCACTTCAATGATGTTATAGAGACTGTGATGCTTAACGTCATCTACGGAGGAACCTTCAAATCCATGCTTCCGAAGCTCAAAGCCCAGAACTTCGAGAACATGGAGATCATAAGACCTCTTTATCTTGTGGAGGAAGACAACATCAAGAACTGGATTCAGGGAGCAGGAATCTGGCCACTGAACTGTGCCTGCATGGTGTCTGCGAAGAAGATCGGGAACAAGAGATATGAAGTGCGTGAAATGATCAAGAATCTGAAGACCCAGAATAAAGATGTGGATAAATGCATCTTCAGATCTCAGGAGAATATCCAGATGGATTCAGTTGTAGGATGGAGAGACAAGAAAGGCGAAAAGCACTCCTATCTTGAATTCTATGATGACGAAGAAATGATGTTTGACACAGATGAATACACTCCTATGGAGTAGAACCGCTAAATATGATAAAATCTAACCATCGTAAAAATATAAGAATTTGAGGAGAGATACATGATGAAGATGGCTTTTGTTTGTAACGGCAGCAGCACTCGTGCACAGCTTGCAGCATCCATTGCAAGGGAATATTTCAAGGACGCTGAGATTGTGGCTGCAGGAAGTATCGAGGAAGAAAAGGACGAGATGGCGAAGAAGGTTCTGGCAGAAGATGGAATTAAAACGGATGATCTTACGCTGAAAACTCTTTTCGATCTGGACTTCGACATGAACTACGCAGTGGTTGTCGGCTGTGATGAGGGAGGATGTCCTCTGGTATTTGCAGACAAGGTCATTGAATGGGACTTCATCGAAAATCCTAAAGGGAAGGGCGAAGAAGCTTATCGCCTAGCCAAGGATCAGCTGAAGGAAGAAATCAAGAAGTTCTACATGGAAACCATCGCCTAAAATGATGATCTGAAGCAGAAGAAGGTGCAGCCCGTTATGGGTGCACCTTCTTTTTGAATGACCAGCCACTTTAATTTTTCAGATACGGTGATGTCTATTCAAAACCGTTCATGAACGTATCAGGGTCTGCGCTCAGTCTTCTGTTTTCGTTATGGGCATCGATCTTCTTCATGTCCTCTTCTGTGAGTTCAAAGTCGAAGATATCGATGTTTTCTTTAATTCTGGATGGGGTTACCGACTTCGGAATCGCAAGGACGCCGTTCTGATGATGCCATCTCAGAATGATCTGTGCAGGAGACTTGCCGTATTTATTGCCGAGGCTCACGAAAAGCTCTGCTTCCAGATCTCCCTTACCCTGCATAAGAGGTCCCCAGGCTTCCACCTGAATGCCCTTATCTTTGCAGAAGTCCAGGATATCCCTCTGGTTCATGAGAGGATGAAGCTCGATCTGATTCATGGCAGGAACGATTTCTGTCTCCGCCATGAGCTCTTCAAGATGATGGATGTGGAAATTGCATACTCCGATGGCTCTGACTTTCTTATCACTGTAGAGCTTCTCCAGAGCCTTGTAAGACTCCACAAACTTGTCCTTGCCAGGCCAGTGAATAAGATACAGGTCCACATAATCCGTATCCAGTTTCTTCAGGCTTGTTTCAAAAGCTTCAAAAACCGAGTCATAGCCCTGGTCGGTATTCCATAATTTTGTTGTAAGGAAGATTTCTTCTCTTTTCAGTCCGCTTGCCTTGATTGCGCGACCTACGCCCTCTTCATTTCCGTAGATGGCTGCAGTATCGATCAGCCTGTAGCCTGCCTCAAGTGCTTCAAGAACCGATCTGAAGACTTCATCGCCTTCCTTGACCTTGAAGACACCGAATCCGAGACTGGGTATTTCTATACCGTTATTGAGTTTCCATATTGGGACATTTGTCATGATAGACCTCCTTAATACGTTGAAATTGCTCTATCTCTATTATAATCAAAAAATCACACACAAAATGAAGTAAATGTAAATTCTGTATGAGAAACACAATACTCAGTAACGGTTTCCCTTTACTTCGTAGGGCGGACTATGTGATATAATTCAATTAGATATACCCTGTTTTTTGGGGAATAACACTTTGGAGGGAAAATTATGAATGGTGCGATGATTGCCCATGACAACATGAAAGATGACCTGGTTTTATTTACCCTGAAGCATAAAAAGCTGCTTCAGAAGTTCAACCTCTATGCCACAGGTACAACGGGGAAAAGACTCATCGATGAGACAGGGCTTGATATCCACAGGCTTCAGTCCGGACCTATTGGTGGTGACCAGCAGATCGGTGCACTGATCGCAGAAGGAAAGATCATGTTTGTCATCTTCTTCAGAGACCCCCTGACCGCGCAGCCTCATGAACCTGATGTTCAGGCGCTCCTTCGGCTCTGTGATGTACATAAGATTCCCATAGCCACCAACATCACCTCTGCAGAAATCATCGTCCATTATCTGGAGAGACTCATCACAGGAAGCAAAGTCACCGAGCACGTTGAGTTAAGTGAATAGAATATTTCTATTTAGTGAACATAGTATGAATGAAACTTGAATAACGAGAAATTGTAGCGCTTCTTTCCTACCGTAAAAAGGCGGAAAGAGGCGTTTTTCTTTTATTTATGTTAAATAATTAAGTTTAAAAATAAAAATATGTAAACTGAGTGAATTTTAAGCAAATTGCAAGGGAGAATCAAGTATAATTAGATTATATCGATTACAATTCGGATATGAACACATAAAAGTGTAATAAAAAGAGGATATCCTCTACCAATCAGAATATATATTCTGACTGACCCAAAATAATGAGCATTAATAAGGAGGTAGAATGATGAGAGTAGGAATAATCGGAGCAGGAAATTCAGGGCTGGCCATGGCCGCTCATCTGAGCTTTTTAGGAAACAAAGTGTATCTTTGGAATAGAAGCGAAGACAACATCACAGATCTGATCAAAGCGAAAAAAGTGGAAGCAATAGGCGTACTTGTGGGTGAATTCAGACTTGAACAGGTCACCTCCGTCATGAGAGAAGTAGTCGAATGTGCAAGGGTCATTTTTGTGACGACACCTGCCACGTCCCATAAGGAACTGGCTAAGCTTATGGCACCATACCTTACCGACAGACATATCGTCATTCTCAATCCGGGCAGAACTTTCGGGGCAGTGGATTTCAAGGATGAACTCATAAGAAACGGCAATCTCTCCAGTGTTAGCATCCTGGAAACTCAGACCATCATCTACACCTGCAGAAAACTGTCTCAGACTAAGGTCAATATCATTGCACTGAAGAGAGATGTGCTGATATCCACTTTCAGTGGAGAGGACATCGAGGAGATCATGTCGAGAATTCCGGATGAACTGAACAAGTTCTATAAGATTACAGACAGCATGGTGGAAACCTCCATCGGCAACGTAGGAATGATTCTTCATTGCGCACCGATGCTGCTGAATACCGGGTGGGTGGAATCGCCCCATAAGTTCAAGTACTACCGGGAAGGCATCTCAAGAACTGTGGCAGACTTCATCGAGAAGATTGACAGGGAAAGACAGGAAGTCGCAAAGCTTCTCAATCATCCCGTAATCTCCGCGAAAGAATGGCTTCAGCACTCCTACGATATCACCTGCGACAGTCTTTATGACTGCATCCAGTCCAATGCTTCCTATGAAGAAATCTTTGCACCGGCAAATCTTCAGTATCGGTATATCTTCGAGGATATTCCTTACGGACTTGTTCCTCTGGAAAGCATGGGTAAAGATCTGGGGCTTGAGATGAAGAATACGGAAATTGTCATCAACCTTGCCAATGCTCTGCTTGATGTGGATTTCAGAGCTTTAGGCCGTACGGCCGGAAAGCTCCATTTCGACTACAAGAAACTGATGAAAGGCGTTACGGCAGAAGATCTGGTAGAAAACACAAAGAAAGAGGAGCTGATTTTTTGAACAGAAAGATGATAGTTGCATCCATAGGAAACTGTGTGCATGCAGCGGGTATATATAATTTCAGCGTTATGGCAAGAAGTGAAGGCTATAACGTGGAGTACATGGGTTCAGCCGTTCCGCTGAAGGAACTGGTCGGTGGGATCATCGAATTTGAACCCCATATTGTGGCACTGAGCTACAGACTGTCTGAAGAAGGAGCCTTCTATCTCCTGAAGGAGCTGGAAGGGATCATTAAGGAAAACGGCTTTGAAGACATCGTCTTCATTTTCGGAGGTACGGTAGAGACGGCAAAGGCGGCGAGAAAATTCGACTACATCAAGAAAGTGTTTGACGGAAGTGAAGAGAAGGCCGAGAGCATCATCTATTTAAGAAACATTGAAAAGGGTGTGGTGGAAGATGTCATGCCTCCACAGACCTTAAGAGAAAGAATCGAATGGAAGAAACCTTTCCCTGTCATCAGGCATCATATCGGACTGGAAACCATAGAAGATACCTACAGGGACATCAAGGTTCTTGCAGAGAGCAGACTTCTTGATGTCATCTCCCTTGCCCCGGACCAGAACTGCCAGGAGTACTACTTCCATCAGGATGAAATGCCCAAGGGAGAAGACGGAGCAGGCGGCGTGCCCATAAGAAATGAAGATCACCTGAGAATGATGTATGAAGCAACAAGATACGGAAACTTTCCTCTTATGAGATGCTACTCCGGAACAAGGGATGTCTATCCGTTCTCGAAGATCCTGAAGGATACCGTGAACAATGCCTGGGCAGCCATACCGCTGACGTGGTACAGCCAGCTCGACAGAAGATCGGAAAGAGAACTGCTGACTGCGATAAAAGAAAATATGGAAGCCATAAAATATAATGCGGAAATGGGTGTTCCTGTGGAGATGAATGAAAGTCATCAGTGGGCACTAAGGTACTGCTCTGATGTCATCGAAGTCGCCATCAGCTACATCACAGCCAAGGTTGCAAAGAGCCTCGGTGTAAAGGATATGGTCATGCAGTACATGCTGGCGAATCCCCCATCCATCTCTCCGATGATGGATCTTGCCAAGATGCAAGCGAAGATCGATCTCATGGGCGAGCTTGAGGATGATACCTTCAGCATCATCAGAATGGTGCGGACAGGACTTCTTGCCTACCCTGCAGATATGGACAAGGCCAAGGGGCTCATTGCCTCCACCATGTTCTACGGATCGTTCCTGAAGCCCGACATCGTGCATGTGGTTTCCTATTCGGAAGCCGTCATGAGGGCAACCAGCAAGGAAATCCTTGAGAGCGTCCGGATCGTGAACAAGTCCATGGAAATTGCGGAAAGAGGTCTTCTTGAAAATCTTCATGAAGACAGGAAGTTTAAAGCAAGACTTGAATATCTGAAATCGGAAGTAAGATATCTTCTGAATGAAATCGCAAAGCTTAAAGATGTGGAAGATCCGCTTTCCGATCCTGAAGTGGTCTATCTTGCCATAAGAGAAGGACTTCTGGATGCACCAGGTCTTAAGGGCTTCAGCGTAGCACAGGGTAATTTCAGAACAGAAATCCATGAGGGCTATCATGTCACTGTAGATGATGACGGAACCATTCTCGATGAAGAGAACCGGATCAGAAGAGTCCGTGAACTGGCAAGAAAGAGAAGCAAGGCCACCATCTGACGGGAACTGTCGGATAAACATCTTTAAGAGTTTCGCTTAAAAACCGTTTTAAAGATATTTCGGAATTTAAAATGCATATAAAAACATCCTCGCATCTGATGAACAGATGGGAGGATGTTTTATAACAGGTTGGATGATCGGGGGTTAATATTGCCATGACAGGTCATGTTATTGCCTGTTATCCGCGCTTGGCATGATCAGAGCACAGATGATGTAGATGATCACAGAAGGACCAGGCAGCAGCGAGAACAGGAGGAATCCGACTCTAAGGAGTGTAGGGTCAATGTTGAAGTACTCGGCAAATCCGCCGAGAACACCGAAAAGCCATCTGTTGGTGGATGATTTGGTCAATACTTTTTTCTGATTCAATGTCTGCACCTCTTTCTAATTTCTGATTTGCTCTCATTCTAGTTCACGCAAATTAAAGAACGATGAAAAGAGCATGAAAGTCTGGTAAAAATTGAGCTTTTTTTTGTGATATCACTTTAAAACTAACGAAATATTATCCTAAATGATGTATACTGTATAACATAGCATAAATTACTACATTCAAAAATAAACCCTAAAAAATGTAAAATCTGTAACGGTAAAGGAGAATCCAATGAAGAAAGAATTTTCACTCAGTAATGGTAAAGCCATGATAAATTTCTCGGCGAAGTATTGTGATACTATTGAGAAGATCTTAGAGTCCGACTCATTCAGAAGAGTCACGGTAACTTATCTTGAATCCATAGCCAGAAGAAATACACAGAATTACAAAAAGCTCATTGCCCTGTATGAAGGAATCACCATAAGTGAACTGACGGACAGGCTTGTGGAAGTGATGAAGCTTCTCACACTGTTCAGCGGAGAAGAAGTGATCAAGATCCGTAAAGACTATGAATGTCTTCTTAAGGATCCTGACTGGTTTACTGCTGTCGTTGAGGATTTCTATGCGTACTGGCGTAGAATGGAAAGATATTCCGTCATTCAGAACAGAAGAAGCACCGAAGGGCTTGCCCAGACAAGCTTCATTGAAGCCAACAATAAATTTACCAATCTGATTCTCGAGCTCTACAGAAAAATCGAGAGAAACGTATCAGGCATCGAACCGAATGTCTACAGACAGGTTCCGGCTGGTGTCAATGCCGGTGTCATCCTTCAGGAAACCGTGTGGCCGATTCCAAGAGGCTACGAAATCTTAAGCGATGTACCGTTCATTTCCTCCATCGTCATGGATTCCCCGTTTATTTCCTATCCTAAAAAGAATACAAGAGACGGAATCTTCCAGGAAGCAAAGAGCAATCCCATCGATGATGCTTACATCAACAAGGATCACTTCTTCTGCTATCCCGCAAAGATCGGCAAGCTGGTTGCGTTCCTTTATTTCCACAGAGATCTTATGGCTCACGGCATCTCTCTTTCCAACCTCTTCGAGATGGCAAGAGAAGAAGAGTATGTCGGAAGAAAGCCTGATATCGTCTATATTTTCGGCGGCAAGAGCAGTGACCCGAATGTGGGCAATGTTTTCTTTGACGACAAGAAAAATGACATTATGCTTGGATTTGTACCATACAGTGAAGAAATCGACTACTTCGGCTATATGAAGAAAATGAGTCTGACTCTGCACAACCTCATCATGATCAAGAGAGGAAATCTTCCGCTTCATGGAGCGATGGTCAACATCAACATGAAGAACGGAAAATCCGCAAATGTCGTCATCATCGGAGATTCAGGTGCCGGTAAGTCGGAATCCCTTGAAGCGCTGAGAAGTCTTTCCGAAGACCATATCAGCGATATGACCATCGTCTTTGACGATATGGGCTTCTTCACTCTGGAGCAGGGCAAAGTCATGGGATTCGGTACAGAAATCGGAGCCTTCGTCAGACTGGATGATCTGGATCAGGGATATGCCTTCAAGGAAATCGACAGATCCATCTTCATGAATCCGGATAAGACCAATGCAAGGCTCGTTATGCCGGTTGCCACATATAAGGAAATCGTCAAGGGCTACGCAGTGGATCTCTTCCTTTATGCCAACAACTACAGAGTGCTTGAGGAAGGCGAATCAGGTGTCACATATTTCAAGGATGCCGAAGAAGCGAAGGAAGTCTTCCGTTCCGGAAAGAGAATGGCAAAGGGTACAACCACAGAAAGCGGACTTGTAGAATCCTATTTTGCAAATCCGTTCGGACCTCTTCAGAAGAGCGAGGATACGGACAAGCTTCTGGATATCTACTTCAAGGCGCTTTTCCAGTCAAATGTTAAGGTTGGAGAGATCTATACCCAGCTGGGTGTCCACGGCAAAGAAAAGAGCGGTCCTAGGGACGCTGCCATGGAGCTCTTCAAGGAAATTACAAGTCTATAAATCTGAAGAAAACAGAAGAGGTATTTCCCGGACTTTCGGGAAATACCTCTATTTTTAAATTTCTTTCTTACTTGTCCTGTAGAAGCTTGTCTGGATTGCGTTTTTCCACTTCTTCGATATCCACATCAGGATGGTTTCTTACATTCTTCACTTCACCGTCGATGGGATCGACATACTCTGTTTCAAACTCGGATATGACAAGATTCTTATCCTTCAGGTCCTGACAGTCGTATTTGTTCATGTTTTCCGCTTCGAAATGGGATTCTGCGTCGTCAAATTTTCCTTCTTTGAACTGTTTTTCTTTTTCCTTCATGACATCATCTCCTTGAGAAATCGTTTATATATAATCATCATACAACAGCTTCAGTGTTTTTCCTATAGGTTTTCATTGAGATTAACGGATTGTTCCAAATCATGGTATTCCTCTCTTCCAAACTCTATAAATGAGAGGATGACGGAGTCAGGATACATTATTTTCCCCTGAAATTCACGCTAGTGTAAAATTATTGTAGGAAAAATAAAAGAGAATAGAACCCCGTATGATAT
>NZ_DAMBTF010000010.1:0-124149 GCF_032054185.1 Proteiniclasticum sp. | reverse complement strand
TTTGCGGACACTGGACACCGTCAGTTTTCAGACATTTAAATTCAGCATTAACAATACACCTTTTTTATCTTCCAACTAAATATTAAAAAAAGACTGTTTTTATTATTAACTATTTCACTTTTCACTTAAATTCACCTCTTTTTTAATATAGTTCAATATTGAACCATATTAACATACTTACTTCTCTTTTTCAATACAAATTCCACTAGTACTATGTCTATTATTAAATAAAAAACCTTGTAGCTCTGTATTTTTCATAAAGAACTCAACACTAGAATTTTCTTTACTTTTTGTTTAAGGCATAAAAAAAGCGAGTTCATTTGGTCCATGGTTGACCTAAACTTCGCCTCTTTACTTTCTATATTAAATTTTAGAATGATTTTCTTAATAATTAAATGGAATGGTCCTATTTCAATTATTAATATAATTAATTTTTCATCATATTTACTAAATATTATCCTATAATTACCAACTCTAAGTCTATAATTGCAATTATCACCTTGTAACCTTTTCACATCTCCAAATGGTAATTCATTTATTGCTTTTATTATTCTTAATTGATTATCCTTTCTTTGTGGACATGTTCTCACAAACAGAAAACCATTGAATGTCATCTACGCAGCCAATAGCTTAAACTATTGGTATTACTAAGTTCTACTGCTTTTCTAGCCTAACGATACTCTCAACGTGGCTCGACCGTATGTTTTTAATTACAACAAACGCACATTTTCAACCTATCGGTTCGGTAGATGCAGTCGACAAATTTTACCTGTTTGGTAGAAATGTTCTACAAATTGGAGTTTATTTGTTTCTCAACCTTCGCCTTTTTAAAAGCCAAGAAAAAATATAGGCTATAGCAGTAAAGAAAATAACAACAATTAATTGCATAGGTATTGATATTCTCCAAAATATAGAACTTTCAGGTACAGTTAATAAATCTGGCATAACCAATATGCTATATATTATTGACAACCCCGTAGAAATAATTGGAGAAATCCAGAGTGCTTTCCTTTTTAGAAAAAACATCAATAGAACTGATGCCACCGGAAAGGTAAAAAAAACTAAAACTTGCCACAAATCCATAAATACCTCCTGTGTATTAAAATCTTAACCAAATTGGAATTTACCGCCCGAATGTCGTATTTTCATATACTGTTATACCAAGAATCTTTATTTCAATCCCTGTATCGTAACCATCTACTCCTCTGAGCGCATGATAATCTGTTATGCTGTACAAGACTGCTTGATATTTAACAGTTCCACCGTCTTTATAGCGTAACGGAATTGGGAACAGCAAAATCAAAGCTATAATAATAATAATGGTGATTCTGATTATCTTTTTCTTCATCATCTTCTTACCTCAAATTCATGTTTATCTCTCTATGCCTAATGTATCGTAATACTCCTCAGAATACGGGATCGTTGAATAGTCAAAATCTGCTTGTATAATTTTCACATATTGATAAGCATTTGACTGGGCTTCAATTCCAAATTCCTTACGCAAGGTATTCAGTGCAGCATCTCGTGCTAGCCAATCATTTTCTTCTTCTGATTTCAGCATCTCTGAAAACTGTGCTTCGTCAATGTAGCAAATTTGCTCTAACGTACTGGCACCTTTGCAAAAAAGCACGAGTGATAAAAACTCCTGAAAGTTATGTGCAATAGGTTCAACATAGTGTTCATCGCAGGGCATAGGGCTAACGGCAAATACCATACTAGAGCTAATTGATGGAACAAAACAAAAATGTATCCCGTCAACACCTACCCAACCAATAACTTCTGCACCAACCGGGGTACAGAAATATGCCACATCACTACCGTTCCATCCTAAGCCTAGCGCATCCATTGATGATGAAAAAGCACGGAAACGATGAAATAGATCATTATTTGTCATTTTATTAACCTCACTAAATTTAGATTCCATAATGAATTATATATTTTTCATTTTCTCTTGCTTGATTAGCTAATCCTATCAAATGGGTATATTCCTTTTTATTTTGAGACAACATAATACTTATAAAGATATCCATTGATTTAGGCGGTATAAGTGTAATACCACAATAGGCAAGACCCCTTTCTTCTCTTTGCAGAGTATGCCAATAGCAATCTACCCCCTGCAAATTCACCATAATGGGTTCAATAAAATCATCATCAACTGCAATACAATTATATTTTTGAGGTTCATAAGTATCATAATGTTCGTAAAATGATGGTTCTTTTTGCATAATTCCAAACTCATGTTTAGGCATTGTCGGTACACCTCTTCAAATTCCTGCTAATTTATTACATTTAACTACTTTATTGATTTCGTCTCCACAGCTTATTATTTAAATTTATAGCATCATCTGTGATAACAATTTTTAGCTCAAAAGCATGTCTATATTTTTCATCTGCAAATTGGGGATCAATACTATAAAAAACAAAGTCTTCCTCACCTTTGCCAAGAATATCAAATACAAAAACATCAGTATCACCTTCTGCATAGCTATTTGATAATAAAACTATTTTTTCTCCTCTTAATCTGCTTTCATATCCATAAGGCTTATATTTATTGGAAGGTCTAGTGGCATAAACCGTTATTTGACCTGTTTCTTCTGAATATGATGCATTCAAGTATGTTACTTCCTTATTGCTGTTTTTATTTACGATTATTGAGATAATAATCAAAGTAGCAAAAAGCAAAATTAATACCCATAACTTTTTCTTCACGTTAATCACCTTTCTAATAATCCGTACTCTTACACAGGTAAATTATATTACTTAACCTTAAATTGGAATTTATCGTCTCCATAGTTCATTATTTAAATTAACCACCTCGTCTGTTATAACAATTCTAAGTTGCCTGGCAGCCTTCTATTTATCATTTGGGGCTTGATGATCAATACTATAAAAAGTTAACTCAACATTACCATTGCCGAGAATATCAAAAGTAAATGAATCTTTTCAACTCTTTATCTCTTCAGCATAGTGTTTGTCTACTTTTTTATAAAAGAATCTTTATTGAACACATAATGTTCTGGCTTGTTTGGCTCAAAGTACACTTCAAATAGCTTTTTATCTTTATCTTGCAAAATTACCGATTTTGCACCGATCGATTTATTAATATCAGAAACAACTACTTTCCCTTCTTTCAGCATGTATATTCTTGTTTCAGGAATTGTACCTGTTGTTGCTACAACTTCGTTCTTACCATCGCTGTCCAAGTCAATTTCAATTGTGCTTCCATCTACCTGAATAATCGCCTCTTCCAGTTTTTCCTCAACAAACCAATAAAATGCCTGTGCATAATTGGCACCCAATATTCCATAAATCTTTACAGCCTTCTTTCCAAATACCTGAATCTCTTCAATTCCCATTAAATCTTCTGGTGTGTTCACCATTGACACCTGACCTATATAATAAGATTTACCATTCAAATTAATTCCGCCTTTAAATTCACCATTTTCATTATCCTTAAATATAAAAGCGCTAAGTTCTTTATCGATAATTTTTTCTTCAATAATTCTAATATTATTCGATTGCAAACTTTTAATTTTTAAATTACCTATTTCAGAGAATTTTAATGGGTATGTATTATTTTCTTTTTCAAATAATATCCATTTATTTTTTAATAACACAACAAGGCCATCATCATAATAAGCGTATTTTGAACCTATTGAACCAAAGTTTGATTGCCCTTCTTCGTTTGGTTTTTTTGACTGGTCAACCGAAGAGCTGATTTCTCCAATAATTGCATTATTATTAATTTCAACAGACACATGTTTACCAGTATCTAGATATAACTTATTATTGACCATAATCATCGGCCTTCTATCGGATAGGCTTTGAGAAACCTCAGTATTAATAGACTCTAAATTTGAATACCCATATAATATTCCGCCATTATATTCAAGAGTAAAACCATCTTTAATAACATCAAAATATTCAATATCAATTCCAAAAGAAAATTTCGAATTAGGCCCATACCCCCTCTGTCCTACAACAACGTCTATTTTATTATTTTTCTTATCATATATATTAAATGCATTTGACGGATGATAAGTTGCGATAGTACCATCTTCATTAAAAGTACTATGATATAAAAATTCCCCACTATCATAATTAATAAATTGTCTTGCATCAAAATTGAAATAAATATCATTTCCTCGATGCATAACATTCTCTAACAAAATTTCTACTTTGCCCACTTCTCCTATCTCTTTATTCAAATTTATTACTTCATCTTCATTTTTTGGAATCCATGTTGGTTCTATATAGACTGTGAAAGAAATAGGTTTCTGAATTTCATAGATTGCATAACCATCTCTATTAATAATATTATTAAATATTGCCTCTTCACTTAATGGATTTGCGAGTAATGCAATTCCTACAATAATTACAGCTATAATTGATACGACGACAATCCAAAACCTTGGTTTTTTGTAATTTAACACGTTTTTAATCCTCCCTCTTACATTCCCCTCGCCAAATGCAAGAGGACTTCCATTAAAAATGTGTTTTCCGGTAGCAAGCGACAATAACGAATTAGCATAAGGCTTTTTAATATCTTCATTGCTCATCTGTTTCAGTACTCTTTCGTCACAGGATAGCTCCATATCCGTACTCATTAACATAAACGCAACCCACACAAGTGGATTAAACCAGTGGATGGACAGCGTCAAGAAAGCTAACACCTTAATAATGTGATCCTTTCGATGGATATGGGTCTGTTCATGCAGCAAAATATAGCTTCTTTCGGTGGCATTAAGTCCAACTGGTAAATATATCTTGGGGTTTATTAATCCAAGAACAAATGGCGTTTTCAAATTCTTAGCTTCGAAGATATTCTGTTCTTTTAATTGCGCGCTTTTAAGCTGTCTTCTTAAGATTAAAATAGATACAAGGCTATAAACAAGCAATGCTATTATACCTAAAACCCAGATGTATGCTCCTATTTCCATGTATATCTGAAGTGGATTTGCACTTGCTCCAGCAGTCGGTGCGGGAAGGGATTGACTTACAAATGAATCAACTACTTCTATCCCACTATTAATCTTCGGACTTTGCTGATAGATGATATCATAGGGAATTGGTACAGCATTTCCATTCCGTGGCATAAGACTAAATATGCTTTCAAAGGAGAATGGCATTATCAGACGAAAAGCAACCACACCCCATAAGGCATAGCTGATGACTTTTGGAGCTTTTTTAAGTAGTAGCCTGATTAGTATTACAAAGAGGATTACATAACTTGCCGTAAGGCTCATATTTAAAACAGAAAGAAATAGTTCGCTCATTGCTACACCTCCTTGTGCTCATCAATCAATCTTTTCAACTCTTCGGCTTGATGATTACTTAATTTTTTACCACTTATAAAAGATGTTAGAAATTTCGGCAGTGACCCTCCAAAGGTATCCTCAACAAAACGTATACTTTGATTTGCGTAATATTCATCCTTTGAAATTAGAGATGAAACCAGTGCATTTTCATTTTGAAAAATACCTTTTTCACATAACTTTTTAAGTACTGTATATGTTGTGGACTTTTTCCAATTCATTTCTTTTTCACTTAGCTTCACAAGGTCACCGGAACCAATCGGCTCGTTCTGCCAGATTAATTCTGCAAACTTTTCTTCAGTTTCTGCAAGTTTATAATACTTCATGATAAACCTCCTTGGTCTATTCAATATCGACTTTATATTATAAGTCTATACTGAATAAACCAAACTGTCAATGACGATTTCTTTTAAAAAATGTAACAAGATTTAAGATTATAAAAACCGCCAACCAAGAGGGCTTATCTCCAGATTGACGGCCTGATATACTTCAACTTCAATTCCCTATTTAAACCTCACACCAATATTGCTTTCAAATAATGTCTGCTTTCCTATAGTTATTTTATTTTATAATTTTTTATCATAAGGTGATTTTGCATCATTTTGAAAGCTATATCTGAAAAATCACCTTCTGCATCAGTATTTTTCGCTGAAAAAGGGGTCTAAAATCGTGCGTTTTTAACCCCTTTTTTTGCTCATTTTTCACCCCCAAGCCACTACATGTAGTGGTCAAACTCTACTTTTCGTCTTTCAAACCACTACGCTGCATCAGAATCACGCACTCAACGTGCGGAGTATTTGGAAAAAGATCGACAATCTTTGATTTGATGACAGTATATCCCTGTTCAATCAGATATCTTAGGTCAATCACCAGCGTCTTCGGATTACATGAGACATATAGAATTTCCTTTGCACTAAAGTCTTTGACATACTCCAGAGCTTTAGGGTGTACACCGCTTCTAGGGGGATCAAGTATGATCAGTTCAGGGCTTCCCTGAAGCTTTGCAATGACATCCTTGACATCTCCTGCGATAAAGTGGACATGACTCAGTTCATTGATTGCAGCATTTTCGTTTGCGGCGACAACTGCTTCCTCAATGATTTCGACCCCTGTCACTTTATCCGCTTTGTCGGAAACAATCTGGCCGATGGTTCCGGTGCCGCAGTAAAGGTCAAAGATTTCATTTTTCTTCTCACCGATCAGATTCTTCACCTCATGATAGAGAACTTCTGCTCCCTTTGTATTGGTCTGGAAGAATGAGAACGGGGAAATCTTGAAAGTGAGTCCATGGATCTTCTCATAGATGTAGTCCCGTCCGAAGAGAATGTTCAGCTTCTCCGGAACCACTGCATCGGAGAGGGAATCACTTTCCGTATGGAGAATGGACATCAGTCCGTAATCAAGTTCAAGCGCAAGCAGACCATCACGGAACTCATCCAGATTGAAATCAATCTGAGTGGTCGTGACAAGGTTCACCATGATTTCTTTTGTATTGATTCCTCTTCTCAGGATAAAGTTTCTAAGATATCCCGTCTGTCTCATGACTCGATAGTATGGCAGATTCTTTTCTCTGAAATAGTTTATGGTATATTCATGGATCTTTCTGAAATCATCATGAACCAGAAGGCACTGGTTGGTATTGATGACTGAGTTCTTCATTCCACGAAGGTGCATACCCAGATTAAGCTCTCCATCCTTTACCTCGTCTCCGAAGGTGAACTCCATTTTGTTCCGATATTCGTACTGGTCATCATCACCTGTGAATCCCAGATATTCTCCCATGGAAAGATCATTCTGCATGAAGAGCTTTCTGACTTCCTCTTCCTTGAACTTTCTCTGGATGTCCATCGGCACATGCTGGCTGATACAGCCTCCGCACTTTCCGTAGTGGATACAAGGTGCAGAAATAGCATATGGTGCACTTTCGACTACACCGATAAATCTGCCCTTGGCTCTATCTCCCCTTATCTGATGTGCTCTTGCAGAAACTGTTTCTCCCACAAATGCACCTTTTATTTTCACTTTCTTGCCATCAAGCATCCCTATACCTGTAGCCGGAAAGCTATGGTCTTCAATTTTAACCTCTATGACTTCATTTCTTTTCAAATCCAATCAACTCCTTCTAGTATGATAACAGAAAATGACAGATAGTTGAATGGAATTATTATTTAGCTCAATATACTTTATCCATAAACATCCCCTTCTTCGTATACCCTGATTTTATCTGTATCAGAATTCATAATTCTTGTTTCCATTTCCACTTCCACAGATTCTATCCTGTGCTATAATTAATAGCGTTATGCTTCCTGTAAACATTTAGATGGATGCATGACGGCAATTATAATATCAGTAAAGAGGATGATTATGGATTTAAAACTTATTTTTCTTTGTCTTGCCGGTTTTGTCGGCGCATTTGTAGACTCCGTTGCAGGGGGCGGTGGCCTTGTCACCATACCTGCATATCTTCTTGCCGGTATTCCACCTCATTTCACCCTGGGCACCAATAAGTTCGCGGCCACCATGGGTTCATTTATCTCAACAACGGGATATGCCCGATCGAGCAAAGTGAACTTTAGGCTGCTTCGCATGGCTGTGCCCATGACCGCTCTTGGTGCAGTGCTTGGTGTATATTCCGTACTGAAGATCCCGCAGGATTTTCTTTACCCGTTAGTCAGTGTAGCCATTCTTGTTGTAGGGCTCTATACCTTCTCCAAGAAGGATCTTGGTAAGGTCAATTCGTTCACTGTCATCACCACAAAGAAAGTCATCTTTGTTTCACTGGTCGGATTTGCACTGGGCTTCTATGATGGATTCTTCGGACCTGGAACAGGATCGTTCCTCATATTCATCTTCATCAAGTTCCTGAAATTCGATTTTACCAACGCTTCAGGAAATGCCAAGCTCATCAACTTCACTTCCAATTTCACATCCCTCATTGCATTTGCCATCAACGGCAAGATCGACTATCTCATCGGAGTACCCATAGCTGTCTTCATGGTCCTGGGCTCACTTGTAGGGACCAAGCTTGCCATTAGAAACGGAGCAAAGTTCATCAAGCCCATTTTTCTCATCATGTCCTTTGTGGTCTTCACAAAACTGGTCTATGATATGTTTCTCAAGTAGAACATCGTAAAAGGAAATATGGTTTTAAGACGAAGATCAGAGAGTGTGAACTCATGAAAAAATGCCCATATAAAGAAACCTGCGTAAGTGCGCAGGTTTCTTTGACTTCATGGACTTTAAGCGTGATCGATATTAATCCGTTTCTTCCTGATCTTCATCAATTCTTTCCATTTCCTTCGGTTCAAGATACCAGTCAAAATCGATTTCCTTATTCTTTATACCATCCTGGCTCACACTTTCTATGGTGAATGATGCTGCAGCACCTTTCTTGAACGGAATGCTTTTCTTCGACAGCTCATAGGACCAGTCGCCAAGATAAGGCTGGTGACCTACAACGAAAATCGTTCTGTCCTCTTCTGCGAGATTCACCATAGTGAGAAACTCATCGTAGCTGCCTTCTGCAACAAAGTCGTAGTACCTGATCTCATCAATTCCCAGACTGTCCGATAGTATCTCCGCAGTTTCCTTTGCCCTTAATAAGGGACTTGTCCAGATCTCGGCATTATCAGGATACTGAAGCTTTGACTTCAGATTAGGCAGTCTTCCTGTCAGTTTTTCAATTCCTTCTTTCGTCAGTTTCCGGTTGAAGTCTGTTCCATCCTCAGAATTTTGTTCTGCTATGCCGTGTCTTAGTAAAATCAGCTGTATACTCATTTCATACCTCCTCTGTCTGTTGCAATATATTTTGATGTTATGGAAAAGGCAAGAATATCCCTATTGGTATACTCCTGCCCTATGTTTCTTTAAAGTTACTTCTTTGTGCTTTCCCAGTCTTTAAGGAACTTTTCTATTCCCTGATCAGTGAGCGGGTGAACCAGTGAATCCATGATCACCTTAAAAGGTATCGTTGCAATGTCCGCACCTGCCATTGCCGCCTGAGTCAGGTGGTTTCTGTTTCTGATGGAAGCCGCAATGACTTCAGCACGGATACCATATGTCTTGAAGATATACATGATTTCTTCAATAAGCTCCATACCGTCAAGCCCGATATCATCCAGTCTGCCCACAAATGGAGAGACATAGGATGCACCGGCTTTAGCTGCTGCAAGCGCCTGTGTTGCCGAGAAGACCAGTGTCACATTGACATGCACACCTTTCTTACTGAGCTTTGAAGTCGCCTTCAACCCTTCTGCAGTCATAGGTACCTTGATGACGATATTTTCATGAATCTTGATGAGCTCTTCCGCTTCTCTTAGCATACCTTCAGCATCGACTGATACCACTTCAGCACTGATGGGTCCATCAACGATATCCGTGATTTCTTTGATGACTTCTTCAAATATTCTTCCTTCTTTTGCTATGAGCGATGGATTCGTGGTCACGCCATCGATGATGCCAAGCTCCGCAGCCTTTCTGATTTCTTCCACATTTGCTGTATCGATAAAATACTTCATTGATTCTTATCCTCCTGATTTCTACGTTTCTGTTTATTGATTGCTCTTTTATATATACTTATATTCTAGCACAAAATGCTCGGATTATTTGTTTGATCAGGCACTTCTAAATGACGACTCGATGATTTTTATAGAGCGCGGCGATCTGCCTAACTTCTTCGGGGGAGACTGGCAGTTCGCTTTTACCGGTTCTCACTCCGGTACCCACATGGATATCATAATCCTTCAGACCATCCTCTTCATTTTCAAAAACGAAGTCGACTTCATTCTGTATGGCGCTGATGTTTCCTGCATGGATCCCACTTGCGATGATGAGGGTGAGATCTTCCGATTCTCTTATAAGCTCCTTGATTTTAAAGAGATTATCCTCCGCCTTTCCTGGTCCTCCCGAAGTCAGAACATGGGTGATCCTTTTATTGGAGGTAAGAAGCTGCAGTGAAGCACTGAGATCAGAGCTTTCATCGATCGCTCTGTGAAAAGTCGCGGTAAGATTTGTGTCGTCGAGAATGTAGCTGATGTCATCCATATTGGGCAGTCCCTGATAATCAAGTACTCCAAGGACCACATGTTTCACCCCCAGCTCATTGAACATTCTGGCATCTTCCTTCATGATCTCGATCTCTTCTCTTGAATACTGAAAGGAGGTGCTATGGGGTCTGATCATCACATTGACAGGAATCGTAACGGAACAGATCACCTGCTTTACCAGTCCGTAGCTTGGCGTTAAACCGCCCTCGGACAGCGCTGAAACAAGCTCTATTCTTTCTCCACCATTTTTCTCGATGGTCACTGCATCCATAAGTGTCGTAGCGATTATTTCAAGCAATTCCCTGCACCTCCATTTCTGTATTCCGGATAAAAATATGCTCCTTATAAAGTATAACCCAGATTTGTTAATGCAGGTCTGTCTTATTGGTAAACAATTTATGACTAAACTTAAATATGGTGAATCTGCCACCAGTAGACCTTTAAGGGTTATAGAGGTTCACAGTCTTCTACCGCATCCACTATGCGTGGAATTCCTCTTTGAAGCTTCGCTTTGATCGGAAATGAGATTTTTACCTCCCTCATGGTTCGCGATACAATAAAACCATACAGAACATGGCGTGGTGAAAGAAACCTAAGGAGGTTTAATGATGAGAAACAGATTTTCAAATAAGGGCATGATGCCTTTTGAGGAATTCATGACCGGTCTGAACTGGGACTATCCTGAAATGCCCAAACGTAAGCTCATAAAAGTGGACATCACAGAGAATGATAAAAACTATGTGCTCCTTGCAGATCTCCCCGGTTTTAAAAAAGAAGAAATCAGCGTTCAATACGAGGATAAGAACCTTACAATTTCAGCCAGGCGCGAGACAGAGCATGACGAGCAGAACGAAAAATATCTGATTCAGGAGAGGACTACAGACACAGTTTACAGGCGGTTCTATATCGACGGAATCGACGATGAGCATGCTGATGTTTCCTACATCGATGGAGTACTGAAAATCGTCCTCCCAAAACTCAGCACCTCAAATGAAGGTAAAAAGTTCGATATCAGATAAGCAGACACTATGTACTGAGAGTGAGAAGCAGATGATCAGTCTGCTTCTCACTCTCCTTTCTTTATACAGATTTTTAGCGTAATGAGCATCTTCTTCAGATTTCATAAATATGCTGGAAGGTCCCACAGTGAAGTGCAATCACTATGGGACCTTTGATATTCTCTATAAAAACACGAAATCCCATCGATCACTTCTCTTTCAAGTGACTTCTGATTCCTTTAATAATTCGGATGAACACAGTTATAGTATTCGTCAAGTGTCAGACCGCTTGCAGTGATTTTCATGGCTAGATCAGCTCCGACATATCTGTAATGCCAGGGTTCAAAAATGTAACCTGTTATGGCTTCCTTGCCCTTAGGGTATCTCAGGATAAAGCCATGCTTTGGAGCATTGGCTGCAAGCCACTTCCCTTCCTTTGTCTCGGCAAATACTGCCTGAGTCCATTTGGACGAGTCTGTTCCACCGATATCGAAGGTCATTCCTGTCTGATGTTCGCTATGGCCTGCCCTTGCGGAATAGGTTTCTGCAACATTCACACCGTCCTGCTTCGCATAACTGCTAAAGAGGCTTCCCTGATAGGCATAAGATCTATATCCCGAGAATAGATTAAGCTTTATCCCTGAGCTGGCTGCTTCCTGATTCATTCTGCCAAAAGCCGCTCTTGCTTCAGGGTTTTCTCCTGGATTGAACCCATCCGGAAGCTTTAAACCTTTATTCACCACGATGATGCCATCAGCAGTGTAGACTGTGTTCCCCACAAGGTATTTTCCTGATGCGTATCCCGTCTGTCCGTTATAGGTTACCTTGTGCCACCCGTTTTCCACGCCAAGACTTGTGAGGTGCACCCCCTTTGGCAAGGTAAGAATCAGTCCATATGCTGCTGAAGGACCTGTTCTCATATTGAGTGTCGTGGTGGTGTAGTAGATTGTAGTCTGTGTCAGCACCCCTTTATTATCCAGTGCTGGCGCTACAGGTTCCGGTAGTGGAACCGGCTGAGGTACAGGTGCCGGAGCAGGTGTACTCTCAGCAGGTGCTGGGGGCTCTACAATCACAGGAGGAGTCACCGGTTCGGTGGCTACAGGTGCTTCCGGTGCAGCAGGAACAGATGTTTCCACTACCTTTACGAATTTGTTGCTGGCATATCCTATTTTTCCGTTATAGCTGACTTTGTACCATCCTTCTTCTCCAAGATAGGTCAGCTCGGCTCCTTTAGGAAGAACCTGAACAATACTGAATTCTTTGGTAGGACCTGATCTCATGTTGAGTGTACCCGTTGTGTAGTACTTCTTAGCACTGACAGCACCAAAAGAAGGCGGCGGATTCTGTACAGGCGCCGGGGTTTCTGCAGGTGCTGGCGTCACAGCCGGTACTGTCTGCACGACATTTGAATACTTACCTGAGACATACCCTCTTCTGCCTGCGTAGGTAATCTCAAACCATCCGTTCTTCTGGCTGTGATAAACAGCAGCCGTCTGAGCGGGGATGCTTCCGATTCTCTTATATCCGACTCCTGGACCGGATCTGATGTTCAGTGCACTTGTTGTTTTGACCATATTTTCAGTGGAAGCTGTTCCCCCTGATGTCGCAGCAGTTCCCGCCTCTTTTCGGACAAATTCACTGCTGACATACCCATTCTTTCCCCCATAGGTGACCTGGTACCAGCTGCCCTTTGAAGCGATATAGGTGATCTGTTTCCCCTTAGGTATGGTAAGCAGTATACGGTTTGATGTTCCCGCATCCGTCCTCATATTGAGATTTGATGTTGTCTTGTAGATCAGATCATCCGCATAAGCGGTCTGTATTCGGCCAAGTCCTGCAATGAGGATCAGTGCCGGAATCACAGCTTTCATTTTTTTATTCCTTAAGATCATATTCCCCTCCTAATATACACGATTCATATTCCATTATATTATAATGACTGATATTTATGAATAGAATATCAGAATTATTAATTCTATTTATTATTACGTTATTTAATCGTATATCATTACTCAGTGTTATATATAATATTGAATTTATATATCTCAATCTTAAGTTCTTGTCCATTCTTCAACCTCTCCTGATATCCTGGGAATCACTCTGGATGGAAAATGCGGCAAAAAAATGAGCCCCATCAAAGTGATGGAACTCATTGCTATCTTTAATATTTACTGTCTGCTTGGCTTAGTGCGGTTCATATTCCGGATATTCTCCATACTTTAAAACCTGAACAGATCAAGTATGCTCTTCTTTCTTCTTTTCTTCTTTTTGACCCTTACCATATCTGCCCATGGTTTACTTGGAAGTACCTGTATTTCTTCCCCTTTAATGAGCTTAGGACCGTTTTCCATGATGTTTTCGTAAAGCTCCGGATTCAGTTCTTTCACCGTTTCATAGGCATGCCTGATTCTCATATCACGGCTTTTGTCTTTATGTCCGTCAGATCCGATGGCATGGAACATATTTCTCTCGATAAGTTTTCTTGCAAAAGTTTCAGTCTTCTCTCCAAACTGACCAAGAAGACTTCCTGCATTAAGCTGAAAGAAGACACCAAGATCATGAAGATGATAAAGCACCTCAGGATCCTCTCTCAGGGCCTTATTTCTTTCCGGATGCGCAAGAATCACCTGATAACCGAGCTTCTTCAGTTTGTAGAAGAGGCCTTCCGCATACTGCGGATAATCCAGAAGATTGTATTCGATAAGCAGCGTCTTCGATCCGTTATACCCAAAAAGCTTTCCGCTTTCAAGCTCTTCCATAATCCCTTCACTGATCATGATTTCCACCGAAGGAATGATTTCTATCCTGTCTTCAAATTTTCTTTTGAGAAAGTCGAATTTCTCGTTATATTCTGTCCTGCTGTTCATGGCATGCTCGTACATCCCCGGATTATGATGAGGCGTCATAGCGAGAATCTTTACCCCTTCGCTAATGGACTGCTCTATCATCTTTATCGACATTTCAAGGTTTTCACTGCCATCATCCACACCAAACAAGATGTGAGAATGAAAATCAACCATCTCTCTTAAATCCTCCATAAATCATGCTGTCAAATAGAAGAAGCTGTGAATAATTCATCAGCTTCTCATTAACTTTATTTTCTCGTTCTTTTAGCTGTTCTAGGTGCGGGCTTCTTCTCTTCGTAGGAATAGTAATAGTAGTAGCTGTTGTCATCAATTGGAATCTGACTGAGTACTACACCAAGGATATTTCCTTTGACTTTTTCCAGAAGATCCTTTGCCTGCATGATTTCATCTTTCTTGGTTACTCCATGCTGAGCGACAATGATTGTCCCGTCAGAAATGGTTGTCAGAACCTGCGCATCTGTTACGGCAAGCAGCGGTGGTGTATCCAGAATGATGGTATCATACCTTTCCCGGAAGAGCTCAATCAGCTTCTGATTCTTTCTGCTTCCAAGAAGTTCTGACGGATTTGGGGGAATTGCACCGCTTGTAATAATATCAAGGCCCGGTGTGACGTCTCTATGGACAATCTCATCAAGCTGGCTGTGATCCAGAATGATGTTCACGATCCCTTCTGAATTCGGAAGCTTGAACTTCTTGTGCACCGTCGGTCTTCTAAGATCTGCATCAACAAGAAGTACCCTGTTGCCGTTTTCGGCAAAGGTGATCGCCATGTTGCAGGCTACTGTCGACTTTCCTTCTCCAGGTCTTGAAGAGGTCACCGTAATGACTTTCATTTCCTTGTCGTAGGATGAGAACTGCACATTGGTCCTTAAAGTTCTGTACGCCTCTGCTGCCACTGATTTATTATCGGTCAAAGTCACTAAATTATTCTTCATCAATTCCTCCAAAAGCCTATACTGGGATTTTCATCAAAATATAATTCCATCGAATATTATAACATGATAAACCCCTTTATGTTCCATAAATTTATAATTACTCTTATATCTTCGGGGATTAATTATTGCTATATCCCTTGAGGCGTAGAAGTAGACCCTCTCACGATAAGATCGGTATCTACGGAAACCGTCATTTTAATGTCCCTGCCTGACTCGATTTTCTTGATGAGCTCCTCCACAAGAATCGCCCCCACTTCATTGCAGTGCTGAGTGATGGTCGTGATCTTCGGTGAAGATATGGTACTGAAGATGGTGTCGTCAAATCCTATGATGGAAAGATCATGAGGCACGTCGATGCCGTTTTCCTTCGCCCAGTTCATGACACCGAAGGCCATGAGATCATTCCCGCATACGACTGCCGTTGTGCCTTCCTTCAGTCCATGATCTTTCAGATAGTGATAAGCGCCCTCGACGTTGAATGTGGTGGTTGCGACATAATCCTCTCTGAAGGGCACACCATAGGCTTCCAGTGCATCCCTATAGCCTGAAAGTCTTTCTTCTCCGAAATTCAGAGTCGTCTCTCCCTTAATGTACATGATGCTTCTGTGACCAAGATCCAGAAGATGTTTCACGCCCTCATACATGCCCATATAGTTATTCACTTCGACTTTCACGGAATAGTCCTTGTAGTTTGTGCTTTTATTGAGCACAGCAAACGGAATGGTGATGTTCAGGTGTTCTTCCAGCTTCATATTTCTTTCCAGAGAAGCGATGATGATGATTCCATCCACCTGCTGCTTCATGAGTTTCGTGATCTGGCTGATTTCTTTTTCAATTTTATCGTCTGTGTTGCACAGGAAAAGACTATATCCCTTCTTTTGCGCCATATCTTCGGCGCCTCTTGAAATGTCTGTATAATAGGCATTTTTGATATCAGGAATAATCAGTCCCAGTGTCTTTGTGTTTTTGGTCTTCATGCTCTGAGCAAGAGAATTCATTCGATATCCCTGCTCCTTGATTGCCTTAAGCACACGCCGCTTTGTCTCTTCCCCGATATCATCGTCTTTTCCGTTAACGATTTTGGATACCGTAGCAATGGAAACATGACAAAGTTCAGCTATGTGTTTCATGGTAACTGCCATTATGCTCAACTTCCTTTTAGAGTCTGTTCAATTTTTGTAACACGCAACATATTCAATTATAGTACAGAACCGAAAAATATTGTACAAAATTCTATTTCCTGATGAGTCATCATAGATTCTCCATGCCCGTTCTGGCAACAGCAAGCGCACCTTTAAGCCCGGTATCCTTTCCGAGTCCGGAAGGCATAATCTCACAGGCGTCAAAAAGAAAATCAAGGCAGCTTCTCTTTGCGCTTTCTTTTACGATACTGAAGAAATACTCCCCTATTGTGGATACCCCTCCGCCAAGAACCAGCACCTGAGGGTTATAGAGGGTGATGAGATTCGCGCAGGCTACACCGATGTATGTGAATGCTTCCCTCAGTATCTCTTCAGACACCTTATCTCCTTTAAGATACGCTTCATAGACCTCTTTCGGGCTGATCCTTTCATACACTTTAAGGAAGGTATCATCATGACGAGCAGCACTTTCCGCTCTCTTTGTTATGGCGGTTCCCGAAGCGAGAGCTTCAAGGTCGCCATAGAGGCCACAGTTGCACTGGACACTGCTCTTAGGGTCGATGATCATATGACCCACTTCAAAAGCGTTGCCTGTGCTTCCTTCCAGAAGTCTGCCGCCAATTACTGCGCCGCCCCCCACGCCCGTGGAGACCGTGACATAGATGAGATCCTTCTTTCCTTCACCTCTACCGAAATAATACTCTCCAAGCGCTGCGGCATTGGCATCGTTCTCCAGAACACAGGGCACGCCGAAACGTTCTCTTATGGGTCCCAGAAGATCATAGTCTTTAAAGGGAAGGTTGTAGGCACGAAGGATTCTCCCTTCCTTCTTCATGATGATGCCTGGTGTTCCGATGCCTATGCAGGCAACATCCGTATCCGAAGCTTCTGCCCGTTCCATGAGCTCAAGGATAGAGCCTGTGATTCTACCTAGTACTGCCTCTTCACCCTCTTTCGCCAGAGTAGGCAGAACTGTTTCATAAAGAATATTCCCCGAAAGATCGCTTATGGCTGAACTGATTTTTGTACCGCCCAGATCAACACCTATAAGATATTTCATATTACACCTCATGCTTCCTGATTTTTCTTTGAATGATGTTTTCCTATATATATATTAATATATATTCTCTTTAAGTAAAAGCTGTTCATTCAAAATCACCTTTAAATCCGACATTTTCCCCAAAAAAAATCGAGGCGGTGCAAACATTCGCTTACATCACCTCGATAAATGATTATGAACTACTGACATTTGTAACGCTTAATCATGTGTATTCTGTTCTCTTTGCGTAAGCATCGTGAACTTCTGTATGCTACTCTGCCTGATCCTCGTACAGGAACTCATGGAGACGGTCTGTGTTCTTTTCCAGATCGATGGTAATGACGCTTCTGCCGTTCTTGTCGGCGTATTTCCAAGTGTCGTCAAAAGGAACCCGTGCCTGGGTGACTTCACTTTTCCCTCCGCTGAGCACTTCAAGTCCAAGGGTGAATATGGTATCAGGCTTGATGTTGGTATCCATGTGCTTCAGGGTTTCCGTCAGGAATCCGGTAAGTTTGAGGGGATTCAGTGAGCTCTTCATTCTGCTTAAAATACTCATCATGACATCTCTCTGTCTTCTTGTTCGACCGAAATCTCCATCACCGGTCTTACGGTTTCGTGCATGTGTCAGCGCCTGTTCGCCGTTGAGGAGATAAGTTCCTTCTACCACCTCGATTCGTTTTTCCGGATGTGCGGCATTGATTTTTCTGATTTCAGCTGTTGTAAGAAAAAGCTCGATGCCTCCTAGTTCATCCACAATGTTTTTCAGACCTTCAAACTCGATGATGGCATAATTCTGGATATCCAGATCGAAGTTCATATTTACCGTATTGATGGCAAGACCGATTCCACCGATGGCATATGCCGCGTTGATGCGGTTCCATTCCCGGTTCGGTATGGCCACCCAGGTATCACGCATGAAGGAGGTGATCTTGATGTCCTTATTCTCTCTGTTGTAGCTGATCAGCATCATACTGTCTGATCGTCCCTCTCCACCATCATCAGGTCTTGCGTCGCTGCCCACCATAAGAATATTGAACACATCCTCATCAATCGGCACCTGTTTGTAGATACCTTCATTCTGCGGTGTTTCCACCTCATAATAGAAGTCTTCATCAATGTCTCCAGGAGTGCCTTCTATAATATCCAGAGTCTCCGGATCCGCAAGAATAATCCCCGGATTCTCGATGATGTCCGCTAAACTCTTGTTCATTGAGGAAAGCCTGACATAAAGGAAAGTGAACAGGAAGAGAATGACTGCAAGAACTACAAGTACAATGATCATTATTTTTCTGGTTTTACCGGACTTAACTTCCATAAACAACGTCCTTTCCATTTTTACTTACGTTTTGCTGAGTTTCTTTTACAGTTTCACGGGATAAGGTTCATCCCCATAAGGTTTTTTAGATCTGAGTCGTATGTCTTCTTATATCTATATTATGGCTCGTAGAAAGTATATTAGCAACGAAATGATGACATTGGGGCTCTATCTTATGAGGATCGAGCTGAATCTTTCTCTTCAAAAGAGACTGTGTGCTCAGCACATGGTGATCGAACTTTTTTTCTTGAAAAGTATGCTGAAATGCCCAGTTCTTTTGAAACTGGGCATGGCCATATAATTCACATATTTTTTGAGCAGTCTATTCAAAGTAGAGCTTGAGCTTTAACGGTTCAAAGGTATAGACATCAGACGGATCATGAATCCATATACTCCCGTACAAGGACTCATAATAGCGCTCGTCATAAGCCTGATCCATGAGCCTTGCAGCTCCACCTGCAATTTCAATTCTGTAGTAGTACTGTTGACCGTTATACCAGATGGGCACCTCTGTCGTCTTATTTCTACCGGGTTCGATGGCGACTCTTTGAATCTCAACACCCTTCTGCTCAAGAACAACGTAGTTTTTGCCTTTGGTATGATAGTATGCATCAATGATGCTGAAGGCACCGAGTCCCAGAAGAAGAATCACCAGAATGGGCACCATGATTTTACATAGTGGAGTCTCACATATTCTCTTATACACACTCTTTTTATCGGCTGCATTTTCTTCCATGAAGCACCTCCTCGATTATTCTTTAATGCCTGAGGGGTTCTTCCTTGTTTGTTTCATTATCCGGAAAAAAACGCTCGAGATCATCATCAGGCTTTTTCTTCATTTTTCTCAGTTTGGTTGGGAGCAGTATCAGTAAAGCTGCAATTACAATAAATCCAAGTCCGTACCAAAATTCCATATTCTCACCTTCCATTTCAATTTATCTTCTGTTGACATGAAGAGTATAGCATAGGGTTGTGGCCATGAGATTGCATAAATGTTACAAAATGATTATTCCACCAGTTCCCGTGAGACTTCATGATGTTCTTTCCTGTCTGAGGTTATTTTACGAGGTTATTTTACGATGATGTCCACTTCACTTTCAGCCTGATTCTCAACGGTTACCACCATTTTAATCGGCAGAGCGACGATGATTTCATGGGTATCTCTGATCCAGCCCATCTCCTCATGTATAGACAGCGGAACGATCTCTTCAGGAAGTCTCTTAAGCCTTACTGCTCCATCTTTCACTTCCAGATTGCCTTCATAATCCTTTCCCGCGTGACTGAAGGGAAAGCTGACAAGGTATTCATCCTCTTCCTTCATGGATTCTCTGTAGATTTCTTTTCCATCTTTTTCGATGACAATTTCCTTGGCTCCTACGATTTTCTCGCTGGACCCGTAAAATATAAGTGCCGGGAAAAAGCTGATCATGATGAAGAAGGAAATGACGATGACATCCCATTTCTTCAGCATCGGCCGGGACCCTTTATTTCCTGTATTTCTACCTGTTATTGACATTTTATTCCTCCATAAGCTGCAGATACATTGCATGCAGATATTTTACTTGATTGATATTCTCTTGTCAAACTAAACAATTCATCATTTCGTTAAAATGAATCCATAATTGGATGCTATTATTTTAGCATAGTTATATTACTTCTATTTCTATAAAATTTAATGCGAGGTGAATAAATTGAATACAACAATATGCGATGCCATAAGAGATGGTGAGATTGTAGAATTCGACTATGACGGCATGGTGAGAATCGTTGAACCCTTCATCTACGGCCTGACATCTGGCGGCGTTCAGGTGATGAAAGGCTATCAGATCGGAGGCTACAACAGAGAAAATGACAACAGCTACGACTGGGTCACTTTTGAAGTCAATCAGATCGGTACGATCAAATTTATCGGCAAGAAGTTTACAACAAAACGTGACGGTTATATGAAGCAGAGCGAAGACATCAAAACAGTCTACTGCAAATTCTGATAAAGTATAAAAACACATAATAAAATTCCACTTTGAATAGGCCGTTCAAAGTGGAATTTTATCTTTATAATTTTATTAATCTTATTTAGTCTGAATGGTGACCCCTGAAGAAATCCTTCTACAGCGTCACGCCGGTTTTGAATATGGAGATTTCTCTGAAACCGGATATTTCATTATTTACCTGTTTTCCGCTGGCGACAGAGATGACGTACTCGATGAAATCTCTTGTCATCTCATCGGAAGGCTGTCCATCAAGCATCTTTCCTGCATTGAAATCAATCCAGTGAGGTTTAAGCTCCGCTATTCTTGAGTTTGATGAGATCTTTACCGTTGGAACGAAACTGCCGAATGGAGTGCCCCGTCCGGTGGTGAAGAGAACCATATGACAGCCTGAAGCACCTAGTGCTGTGGACGCGACAAGGTCGTTTCCTGGCGCACTGAGAAGGTTAAGGCCTTTCTTCTGTACCTTTTCACCATATTTAAGCACGTCCCTCACAAGAGAGCTTCCGCCCTTCTGAGTACATCCCAGAGACTTATCTTCAAGGGTTGTAATCCCCCCGGACTTATTCCCTGGTGATGGATTTTCATAGATGGGCTGTCTGTTGTCGATGAAGTACTGCTTGAAGTCGTTGATGAGGTGAACGATTTTTGTAAAGACCTCATCACTTTCTGCACGGTCCATGAGGATGGTCTCCGCACCGAACATTTCAGGAACCTCTGTAAGGATGGTTGTCCCCCCCTTACTCACGATATAGTCAGACAGTCTTCCAAGAAGAGGATTTGCAGTGATTCCTGAGAACCCGTCAGATCCTCCGCATTTCAGCCCGATGGAAAGCTCCGATACCGGAACCTCCACTCTTCTATCTTTCTTCATCGCCTCATAGAGACTCGTCAGAGCTCTTATTCCTTCTTCGATTTCATTGCCGACCTGCTGAGTGATGATGAACTTTGTTCTGTCTTCATCATATTCTCCAAGAGCAAGCTTAAACTCATCCATGGTATTGTTTTCGCATCCGAGACCAAGGACAAGTACTCCTCCGGCATTAGGATGGCTGACAAGGTCAGCAAGAATGGTCTTTGTGTTCTCATGGTCATCGCCAAGCTGTGAGCAGCCGTAGTTATGGTTGAACACCTCGATGGCATCGATTCCTTCAGGATTCACTCTTTCCCTGAACTTCTTTATGATGAGCTCCGCTACACCATTGACGCAGCCGACAGTCGGTACAATCCACATCTCATTTCGGATACCCACTTTGCCGCTTTTTCTTCTGTAGCCCATGAATGTGTCCGGACCATCGAAGATGGTATAGGATTCATTCTTCGGAGAATAGGCATACTCCATGAGATCATGAAGTCCGGTCTTCACATTATGAGTATGTACATGTTCACCAGAATGTATCGCAGTCTTTGCTTTACCGATGGAGAAGCCGTACTTCATGATGTCTTCACCTTCATTGATTAAAGCTACAGCGATTTTATGTCCTGTAGGGATGTCCTTAAGCGCTTTAATATGAAGTCCCCCTACCTGAATTTCTTCACCTTCTGAGACATCCTTCAGCGCCACAGCCACATTGTCTTTGTCTGTGATGAGAAAAAGCTTATTTTCTTTATCCATATTCTCTATTCCTTTCCTAATTTCTTCAGGCTCTCTTTTGTTCCGTTCCTGACGATGTCTGTAAGATGCTTCAGCACTTCATCATATAGACCTTCAACCTTCGTCAGGTCTTCGTGCCAGAGGCTTTCATTCATCAAGGTTTCCTTTACCAGTACTGAAAGATCCTTTTCCTGCCAGATGCCTGCAAAGAACTCCAGGTTCTTCTCATCATCCTTCACCGGATACTTGTCGTTATTCTCTCTTGTACCGAAATAACCTGTCTCATCTTTTCTGATGTCGTAGAATTTCAGGAGTGCAGCTAGTGCATAGGTCATTCTCTCAGGGAGTTTTCCTGTTCTTTCCTTATAGTCAAGAAGTGATGGCAGACATCTTGCCGTAAACTTTGAAACAGAATTCAGGGAGATATCAAGAAGTCTGTGCTTGATGTAAGGATTCCCGAAACGCTCAAACACCGCATCCGCAAATTCCTTCAGCTCACCTTTTGGCAGATCGATGGTCGGAATGACTTCATCAAAGATCAGTGACTTTAGGAAAGCATTGAAGTCTGCGTCATCGATGAACTGTCCCACATAGTCGTAACCTGAAAGGTATGCGGCAAGTACGGTAGAGGTGTGTGCACCATTTAAGATTCTCACCTTTCTCTTCTTGTAGGGACGGACATCGTCAGTCCAGATGACATTGGCACTGGTCTGTGCGATCGGCAGAAGATCAGCATACTTCTTGTCTGCTTCGATTACCCAAAGGTTGAACACTTCTGAAGTGACCATGAGATTATCCTCATAGCCGAATTTTTCATTGTACGCTGCAGCTTCTTCTCTTGGATATCCTGTTACGATACGATCGACAAGGGTATTGGCGAAGGTGCAGCTATTCTCCATCCAGCTGATGAATGCAGGCTCAAGGTTCCACTCCTTGGCATACTGCATGACGATTCTCTTAAGCTCCGGTCCGTTGTTGTCTATGAGTTCTACAGGCAGAAGAAGGATGCCTTTATCCTCGGCACCTTTGAAATGAGTGTACCTATGATGAAGGAAGCTTGTAATCTTTGCCGGAAACGCCTTTGGCAGCTTGTCTTCAAAACGGTCTCCTTCCACATAGGATATACCCGCTTCTGTGGTATTGGATACGATGATCTTCAGATCTTCGCTCTCAGCAAGCTTAATGTAGCTTTCATAGTCCTCAAAGGGATTGATTCCCCTTGAAACAGATGTGATGGCCTTCACCTTTTCCGTCTTCTGACCATCCTCAAGACCTCTCATCACCAGTGTATATAAACCGTCCTGGTCATTGATCATATTGACCATACCCATATTTATGGGCTGAACAAGAACGATACTTCCGTCAAACAGTCCTTTGTCGTTGGCTTCATCGATCATCCAGTCTACGAATGCTCTCAGGAAGTTACCCTCTCCGAACTGAAGCACCTTTTCCTTATAATGACCGTTTTTCTTTTCCAGTGTATCTTTGATATTTTTTAACATAATTTCCTCCCTTTTTAGCATAGCTAAGTCTTTTGTTGTGATGTGATTTACTGGTTCCCTTTTTATGCTCCTGAATATCTGATCCATTATATGAATAAATGGCTAATTTATCCCTTTTCCGAACCATTTTCCCTCGAAAATCGAGTGTCATGGTGTATAATTTAATTGTATGAAAGTCAGATAAAAGCTCATTTCGAGCGAATATTACAGGAGGCAGAATAATGTATAATGAACTGGTAATTGACCTGAACAATAATTCCCTGAGACCTCAATATGAAGGCATCAAGGTATATTCAAGATCCTTCTCGCATGCAGGCAGAACAAACCTTGTCCTGATCAAAGACGGCATGGAGAAATATCTTCTCGCGGCAGGTAAAGATGAGCTTTACGATGCGCTATCGGGTGATGAAAAGGACGGATATAAGATCTGCCCGGCAGATCATGAAAACAGACTCGTTCTCAACAGATTCTTCCCTTACACCGAACCTGTGGCAAACACCGAGCACAGGACATCCGTGGGACTTGGTGACAGACTAGGCCTTGCAACGCCCGGACACATCAGAGCGGTAAGAAATACGGAAGTATTCCCGATCTTTGCTCAGCAGAGTGTACGAGAGCTTGACATGACCGCAAGAAAGTATGAGGATGTCATCGATTCTGCAGCCTATGCAGTATTTCAGGAAGGCTACAAGAAAGGCTACGGCGCGGACGGCGACCATCTGAAGACCAAAGAGGATATCCTCAAGGAACTCGATCTTGGCGCAACCATGATCACCCTTGATTCTTCAGAGAAAATCGACAACACCATACTCAATCTTTCCGATGCTGAGCTTGGTGATAAATACGAAGCTCTGGATGAATCCATCCGCAGATATTATGAGGATAAGTATCTGAATGAAACAGTATCCTTCGGCAGCCTGAATTTCGAAATCGACAGGGTTCAGCTCATGAGAGACGTGCTGACCTATTATGCGGCCATCGATTTCATCAAAGAAGTCTACGAAGAAATCATTTCAGGCTATAAGAAGCCCCTTGATTTCGAGATTTCCATCGATGAAACCTCAACACCAACCTCCCCGATCTCCCATTACATCATTGCCAGGGAGCTAAGTGACAGAGAAATCGTCATCTCCACCATGGCACCAAGATTCATCGGCGAATTCCAGAAAGGCATCGACTATATCGGCGGACTTGATGAGTTCAGAGAAGATATTCGAAGCCATGTGGCCATTGCCGAGCATTACGGTTACAGAATCAGTGTGCATTCAGGAAGCGACAAATTCAGTATCTTCCCAATTGTTGCTGAAGAGACCCATGGAAGATTCCATGTGAAAACGGCAGGCACCAACTGGCTGGAAGCCGTTGAAGTGATTTCCGAGAACGATCCGAAGCTTTACCGCGACATGCATTTCCATGCTTTAAGAAAATTTACGGATGCCACAAAGCTTTACCATGTGACCACAAATCTTGCGAACATAGAAGATCTTGAAAGCGTTGCGGACAAAGACCTGCCTGGCTATCTCAAAAACGATGATGCAAGACAGCTTCTCCACATCACCTACGGATATATCCTGAGGGACAAGGATGAAAAAGGCAGCTTCATCTTAAGAGACAGGTTCTTCAAGGCACTGGATGAGCATGATGAATCCTATATGAAGCATCTGGACGAGCACATCTCAAAACATCTGGAGCTTCTCGGCCTGAAGTAGAATAAAAGATGAAAGATAAAGCAGCTTCTGTATTTTTACAGTGAGCTGCTTCTTTCTGTCTTGAAATAATTAAACATAATGTGACAAAAAGAAAAAGAGCCGTAATTCATTTTCTCGAGGAATTACGACTCCATTTTTTCACCTGACGGTTTATCTTTTCAGTTTTGAAATGACATAGCGATAAAACGCTTCCCTCTCTTTACCCAAAACTTTGTTGGTCAGAATAAACCCATGGGTTGAAGTGGAATATACGATAACAAGCGTAGGCTGTTTCGCGATTCCCTTGATATTTTTCCATTTTATACTCGATTTTTCAACACCTGATCTGACATGAACACCATAATCATCGAATCCGATTTCCATATCCCTTGACATACCGCTCAGCTGTTTCTTTGCTCTATTGTAGATGACAAGCGGCTGTATGACCGTGAAAAGCGATAATCCGGCAATCATGAGTGTCCTATAGATCCAGCTGACATCAGACCAGTACTTTGCGATCAGAACGATCATTGCCCCTGTAAAAATGACATTGACCATACCCACTATGGAACGATAGATTCCGTACATGGAAAGCTGCCAGAGATCACTTGCCTTTGTCTCATATCTGAACTGATACTTCATAACACTCCTTAACTGAACAGTGATGGCAGCCATAAGCTGATTGCCGGAATGAATGTGATGAGCAGCAGTGTGATGATCATCGCGAGATAGAACGGCAGTGTGGCTTTAACAATCTTCTCCATCGGCTGCTTACTTACCGCCGAGCCGATGAACAGCACCGCTCCGACTGGTGGAGTCAGAAGACCGATACCGCAGTTAAGTACTACGATAATACCGAACTGAATCGGATCAAGTCCGATTGATGTAGCAATCGGAAGAAGTATAGGTGTTGCAATCAGAATGATCGGAGCCATGTCCATGATCATACCCAGTACAAGAAGGATTGCATTAAGCAGAAGTGCAATAAGAATAGGATTGTCTGTAAGTCCTACAATCGCTTCTGCAGCAAGTGTCGGTACATGAAGTCTTGTCAGCATGAAGCCGAAAATACTGGAGGTGGAGATCAGAATCAGAACGATGGCTAATGTGTTGACACACTCTCCAAGTGCATTCCAGACACCCTTCCAGTCAAGTCCTCTATATATGAAGACACTGACAATCAGACTATAGATTACCGCTATTGCTGCGGACTCAGTTGCTGTAAAGATACCGCCGACAACGCCGACGACAACGATCAGTACGGCAGCAAGTGCCCAGAAGGAAGTTGCAAGCTGCTTCAGGAGTACCCTAACATTGAATTTATCGCCCTTAGGATAGTTACGCTTAACAGAAATAATGTAAGACATAATCATAAGGGATACCGCAAGAATCGCACCAGGAATATAACCGGCCAGGAACAGGCTACCTACGGAAATACCGCCTGCTGTAGTGGCATAGATGACCATGTTATGACTTGGAGGCACAAGAAGTCCTTCAACGGATGAAGTGATGGTGACTGCAGTTGAGAAGTCGGCATCGTATCCTTCATCAACCATCATAGGGATAAGGATACTTCCAAGGGAGGCTGTATCTGCTGCTGCAGAACCTGAAATTCCTCCGAAGAAGTAAGATGCAACAACGTTAACCATGGCAAGTCCACCACGCATCCAGCCGACAAAGCCGTTTGCCAGGGCAATGAGTTTTTCGGATATTCCACCTGAACCCATAAGCACACCCATGGTGATGAAGAATGGAACAGCCATGAGACTGAAGGAACTGATTCCCTTGACCATCTGCTGTGCAACGGTTGTAAGTGGCAGTCCTTCATACAGCAGTGTAAGCATGGAAGAAATCGCAACTGCATAAGCGATAGGGAATCTCAGGAAGATCATGACAAAGAAACTTCCAAGAAGGATCAGTATGGCAATATTCTGGTGACTCATTTACTTCTCCTCCTTTATGATAAAGAATCTTTTGAAATGATTGTACATGGATTCAATCAGGAATATGATCATCGCTATACCTGCCAGAGGAATCGGGAAGTACATCCAGAATCTGGAAATGCTTGGCATACTTACATAGGTTCCTCTTGAACCGATCTGCATCGCATATTTCCATCCTACTACAAGCATAACTACTGCAAGTGCAAAAACAGCTAAGTCAGAAATGATATCTAATACAATGATTGCTTTTTCAGGCAGATACTTGTCAAAGGCAGTCATACGGATGTGACTGTTCTTTCTTATTGCAAGTGCTGCTGATAATACAGCCATATAGGACATTGCAGTAAGGACAATTTCTTCGGACCACGCAGGATCGGGAATAAATGAAACATAACGACCGGCTACTGCCATTGAAGTGATGAGAATATCTGCAACAAGAAGCAGTTTACAGGCCAAAAGGACAAAATCATAAATCTTGTCATATATCGGTTTGATTTTATCGAGTTTACTAAAAATACTTGGCATACCTTACCTCCTAGTTAATTCGGAATTAGAGAGGGCTTTCTTTAGTTGTCTGTAACAGGTAGAAGACCCATAAATGAGTATCTCAATGCTCTTCTTCTCTCTGTTAAAAAATTAAGACACAAAGGATGGACTCCTCTGTGTCTTAACATCCTGATCAGTATGATTTATTTCATGTCCAGAATCTGCTGATACAGTTCTTCAAAGCCTTTAGTCTGTTCTGTAACTACATCTTTAACAGCTGCCTGCCAAGGTGCTTTATCAGTTACTTCAACGATGTTGATTCCATCATCCTTAAGTGCCTGCAGTACTTCATTTTCAGCTTCTTCAGAAATCTTTCTGTTGAACTCTGATGCATACTTACCAGCTTCCATAAGAATATTCTGCTGTTCTTCTGTCAGGCTGTCCCAAGCTTCATTAGTGATGATAACCTGGATTGCGCCAAGTGTATGTCCGTCAAGGATCATGTTAGGAGCAACTTCCTGGAATGCATTTGACTTGTAGTTTGCGATTGGCTGCTCTGCTCCGTCTACAACACCTGTCTGTAGAGCTGAGTACAGTTCACCGAATGAAACGACTGTAGGTGATGCACCAAGACCGCTTACCATACCGTTCATAACTGGGTCATTTGAAACTCTGAGTTTCATACCAGATAAATCTTCGATAGTGTTTACTGGATCAACTGTGAAGAAATGACGGAAACCTTCTTCTCCATAGAACAGACCTCTTACGCCAGTTCCATTTTCGAATGGCTCAAGAAGGAAATCAGGAGCAAGATCTGATGTTGCAAAGCTCCAGAAGTGTTCACGGTCTGCAAATGTGTAAGGGATGGAAAGAAGCTTTGATTTCTCTCCGCCGTATGGTGTAAGTGCGAATGCTGAGATACGGGACATATCAATTGTTCCGCCGCCGCCAAGCATTGTGTCAAGGACGTCATTTTCGGATCCAAGTACACCTGAAGCCTGAACGTCGATTGTCATCTTACCGCCTGAAAGTTCTTCTACCTTTTCTTTGAAAGCTGTGTCTGTCTGTCCAACGATTGTGTCAAGTGGGTTAACTTCAGCATATACTAAAGTAACTTCTGGCATATCTGATGATGGTTCTTCACCTGCTGGCTCTTCTGCTGGTGTTTCAGCTGGTGTTTCAGCTGGTGTTTCAGCTGGTGATGACAGTCCGCATCCTGCGAAGAAAGCGACCAGTACTAGACTTGAAAGTGTTGCTAGAATTTTTTTCTTATTCATTTTGTCCCCCTGTAATAATATATTTTTGATTGGGTTTAACCATTCATTGGTTACTGATTAATGTTGACTCTTGATGTCTGCACACCACCCCCCTAAAAGGTTTCTTGTGATTGAACAGATTTTTCATTAGAAATCCATACCGTGAATCTCATCTCATTTCTTATGAGGTGGTTCCAGTACAGCCTCTACCGTCATATAGAATATGACATTCTAGATGAAATAATCGGGATGATCTTTTCGGATCAGTTCCTCATCGATCTTATACCTTGACAGGTGTTTGGTCATAAGTGTAACGGCCAGAGCCTTATCCTTTGCTTTCAGTGAAGCGAGAATATCCTTATGATCGTCCAGAAGTTCCTGGACTTCACTGTTGGTGTGAAGCCTGAGCATTCTGACTCTGTCGAAATGGATCATCATGCTGTCCATCAGGTGGTAGATTTTCGTCTTGTTTGCAATGACAAAAAGTTTTTCGTGAAAGTCATTGTCTATCTGGAAGAATTTTCCCAATGAATCAGATTCAAGAAAAAACTCCTGGAGACTGATGTTCTGTTCAAGCTCTCTGAAATCCTCTTCTGTTGCAAGATCACATACAAGTTCCACAACTGAGTTTTCAAGGACCAGCCTCATGAATCTTGCCTCATCAACCAAGCTGTAGTCGATTTTCGAGATATAGCTTCCTTTTTGAGGAAAGATATCAACAATATGACTTTTGCTCAGTTCAATCAAGGCTTCTCTTGTCGGGGTTCTCGAGATCCCCATTTCATCTGCCAGCTCTTTTTCGCTGACCATACTACCGGGAGCAAGTTTCAGCATGACAATATTCTTTCTCAATGTCCGAAAGGCATAATCTCTTGCTGTCTCTTTGCTGCGCCTGGCTGTGATTTCCATGTGGCATCTCCTCTCCTGCTATCTGTATCGTTCTTTCATTTTCCTTACCGCTTCTGCAAGTCCGAGGATATAGTTTGCACCAAGGGCTCTATCGTAAAGTCCGTAGCCTGGTCTTGCTTTTTCATCCCAGATCATTCTTCCATGGTCCGGTCTGACATAACCTGTAAAATCTGAATCATCGTATGCTTTCACAACTTCGAACATATCCACATCTCCGCATTCGCTGAGGTGTGCGGACTCATCGAAGTCCTTCTCATTGAGATGCTTGACGTTTCTTATGTGTGCAAAATGTATTCTGCCCTGTCCTGCAAATTCTCGGATCATATCCGGAAGATCATTAGTCAGATCTGAACCCAGGCTTCCTGTACAGAGTGTCAGTCCGTTATACGGACTCTCATTCAGTGAAAGAAACTTTCTGATGTTCTCTCTGTTTGTGATCACCTTCGGCAATCCGTAAAGCGGCCATGGCGGATCATCCGGATGGATGGCCATCTTGATGTCGTACTGCTCCGCATAGGGAATGACTTTATCCAGGAAGTATTTCATGTTTTCCCAGTATGTTTCCTGGGACATATCCTGATAGAAGTCGATGTCCTTTGCCATGGCATCCAGTCTTTCAGGCTCCCAGCCTGGAAGGGAATATCCACGGGCTTTCTTTGCCATAACGTCCGCCATAACTTTCGGATTCATCTTAAGCACTTCTTCATGACGATAAGCCATCACCTGGCTTCCGTCTGGAAGTTCCATAGACAGATCACTTCTTGCCCAGTCCATGACCGGCATGAAATTATAGCAAAGGCACTTGACGCCTACATTAGAGAGGTTCTCCAAAGTACTGATGTAGTTATCGATATATCTGTCTCGAGTCGGCAGGCCCTTCTTGATGTCTTCATGAATGTTGACACTTTCTATGACTTCCATTTCAAGACCTGCATCATTGATTTCCTTCTTCAGCTCTTCCAGTGTTTCCAGAGGCCATACTTCTCCGACCGGAATCTTGGGGAGGCATGTAGCCACGCCGGTTACTCCGGGAATCTGCTTGATCTGCTGGAGGGTTACACTGTCGTCACCGAAAGGAAACCATCTTAAAATCATTTTCATTTGTTCACCTCTACTTTCCTGATGAATAAAAGCCGATCGTGTTCCGGAACTAAACGTTTACTGATGAGGGGTGCTTATATACAGTCCGGAACATTTGAGAGGACATTTCATCCATCTGTTCGAAATAGGATGTTATCCTTTTCACATCTCTACGTCTAGTTTACCACTGGTATACTAGTGCGTCAATCAGTAAATATTAAAAAACAGCTGAATTTTTTACGAAAAGTACATTTCTGTTTAAGGTTCCTTTAAGGTGAGTTTTGCATGAAATGTTAATATTGATAGTATCTGATTACCAATGCATTTGGAGATTTCTATCTTTGAATTTCAGCAGGTGACATCCAGTCTTTAAGAATCAGGTTGTTCATATTATGAATAAATTATGATGAAACGTTCATCTTTTCAAAATTAGCCTGAATCTCTGTAAAGGGTTACGTGAAACGGTTTTCGCTGTTTATCTTTTCACTCTAGTTATGAATTATTGTAGAGTTCTTGCTCTGTTTTTGTTGCGAAACTCGCAATTTTTCATATTTATCCTATTTCTCGAACAACTCATCTGAATTTTAAAAGGTGCAGGAAGTAAGAAATCCACCCGCACCTTTTAGTGATCATAATTATTCGTCTTTTATTTTTTTCTACAGATCACTACATGTTGAAGTACTGAACTGCGTTTTCAAATGAGATTTCCTTTACCATCTTTCCAAGAAGTTCCATATCATCAGGCGCTTCTCCTTCTTCTGCCCACTGGCCAAGAAGGTTGCAGAGGATTCTTCTGAAGTAGTCGTGTCTTGGATAGGATATGAATGATCTTGAGTCCGTGAGCATGCCCACAAACTTTCTCAGAAGTGAAAGATTTGCAAGGGACTTCATCTGCTTTTCCATACCGTCCTTCTGATCATTGAACCACCAGCCTGATCCGAACTGAATCTTCATGATTCCGTCTGTCTCTCCCTGGAAGTTTCCGATCATTGTGCCGATGACATCATTGTCTCTGGCATTGAGGTTATAAAGGATGGTCTTAGGCAGATTGTCGGTTCGATCTAAGGTATCCATAAGCTTTGAGAGCTTCACTGCCACAAGTTCATCGTTGATGGAGTCAAATCCGACATCTGCGCCAAGTTTGCTCTGCATTCTGCTGTTGTTGTTTCTTATTGCACCGATATGGTACTGCTGAGCCCAGTCTCTCTTCTTGTACATCGCACCCAGTTTCACAAGGATAAAGGTCCTGTACTTTTCACTGTCCACCTTTGAAATCTTTTCCCCGGAAAGAGCAGCCTTTATGATCGCTTCAATCTCTTCAGCTGTGTATTCTTCAAAGAATACAGTGTCGAGGGCATGGTCAGAAAGTCTTGCGCCATGATCATGGAAGAAGTCCACTCTGTTCTCCACTGCCTTAAGGAGGGATTCAGTATCCGTTACAGGATAACCCACAATACCGGAAAGAACTTCCATGTATTCCTTATAGCCTTCTTTTTCGATATTCAGCAGCTTGTCCGGTCTTAAAGCAGGTAGCACTTTGGTATCGAATGTGTCATCAGCATTGATGGCATCATGATATTCTAGAGTATCGATGAGATCATCAGTCGTGCAGATCATCTTGACATTGGACTGTGTGATGAGGTTTCTCACATTGAAGTCTTCACCGCTGATGACCTCATTTGCTCTCTCCCAGATTTCCTTGGCGTTTTCCTTGTTGATGGTCAGATCGATTCCGAAATATTTCTTCATTTCCATATGAGACCAGTGATAAAGCGGATTTCCTATGGTATAAGGGATTGTTTCACAGAAAGCTTCAAACTTTTCAAAATCCGACTTGGATCCTGTGATGTACTCTTCACTGAAACCGCAGCTTCTCATAGCTCTCCACTTGTAGTGGTCGCCTCCAAGCCAGATGTCTGTGATGTTTTTAAACCTTGCATTCTCCGCAATCATCTTAGGATTGAGATGACAGTGATAGTCATAGATCGGCATGTCTTTAGCATACTCTTCATAAAGTTTTCTGCCTGTCTCATTTTTCAACATAAATTTGTCATTTATTATGCTCATTGTTTTTCATCCTTTCTGGTTATCATTTTACTCTTGATGCTTCTATCATAGTCGATATTATCTTCAGTGAAAAGTACCTTTTTAGAACTTTCTCATAACGGTTCCATATTAGTATACTAGTAGACCCTTGATGAAAACCTTCAAATGACAAGGTTTTCGTAAATCGGGAATCGATAAAAAACTTCAAAATATTTATTTTAAATGGTCTGCTGTACCAATCAGCTACGCTATGCTATAAGGCATATTCCAGCTGACAGTCACAAGGCTCCTCCCCTGAAAGTCTCTCGTTATATTCGGATGCTTCCACACATCCCGCTTTTCTGTAGAAAGCCTGTGTCTCCTCCGAAGAGTGGGCTGAGATATAGAGCTTCTCAGCTCCTCTTTCTCTTGCCTGATCTGAAGCAAGGGAGAAGAGAACCTTTCCGATGCCCTGCCCTCGATATCCATCGGAAATATGTATGCTGGAAAGCTGCAGATAGTGATTTCTCTTGCCGAAAAACCGATTTTCAAGAGATGCAAATCCGTATAGCCTGCTTTCGTGAAAAGCTCCCCATACAGTACCGCCTTCGTTAACGGTATTGATGAGGCATCTGACGAGAAACGCATATTCCTCGCTCCCCCATTCTTCTATAAATGCGATCTCCTTCAGCATCCATGTACCATCGATTTTTCTCCAGCACCTCTTCACTTCCTGATGTCTTTTAAACCCCTCAAAGAGAGCTAGGCTGATGTCATCCTCTTTCAGTTCTCTGTATGTTACATCGTTATGCAAAATCCGTCTCCTCCTGTACAAAAAAATGGCAGATGATACACAATCGCTTTACGTTCTTTATGTTCACCTCGTTATATCATTATAATCATTTTTTACGCCAAATTCTAATGGGCAGGGTTCCACTTTAAAAGAAAAACAGCCAGTGCAGATATCATTTCAAATCCTGCTCTGGCTGTTCACTTTATCCTAAATAAGAGCCTATCTGATCATTCTGATCTTAGAACCGTTTGGAATGAGATCAAGGACATCAAGATACGAATCCTTCACTTTACCGATCACATTGACTCTCTCATCTCTTTTAAAGTCGCGACGCATGATCTGAACTTCACCGGTGTATCTCCTGTATTTCTCATTGTCCATGGTGATACTTCCTCTTGATCTTTCATGAGTACTCCTGGCTTTTATGATTTCGCCTTTTGTCGCATATTCTCTGGATTCCTGAATCCTTATGATTTCTTTCGGGGAATCGATCCGGACAGTAAAATCAGAGCCCAGAAGACCTTCATTTTCTTTTTCCAGGCTCGCTTTGATGGGATATACTTTTTCTTCCAGAAGGATTCTCAGCTCCTGTGCCTCCTCATCTGAAAGTACACCATCACCGATAAAAATTTCCCGGATATCATACCTGTTCTGCATCTCGATAAATGCCAGGTATGGCATAACGCCCCTATGTTTTTCAAGAGTAGGAAGTCCCTCATACATCGGACCGCGAAGGAGATTGTTCCCGGGGATAAATGCCATAACATCAATCCCGTATTTCCTCAGCATATCGTTTCTCTTTATGTACTGCTCATCATCAAGACCAGTCTCAGGTCTCGGATAAAAATTATGCATGGCATAGAACCTGTTGCCTGTCTCTTTCAGTTTTTCCGCGAAGTCTTCAGTAATGGTTGAAGCATTAAGGCATACCGGCACTTTCTCTGCTGTCTTAAGCATCTCTTCTTCACTGAATCCGTAGTCGATACGAAGTATATCAATCTTAAGTCTTTCGGCAAGGCTAATGAGATCATTTTCCTTAAATACCTCAAGGCTTCTTTTTGATACATCGGCAATAACCTGATATCCTGTTTCTTTAAGGAAATCCATCATCTTCTCAACTTTATTCACGTAGCTTTCATCCATCTCCTCGCTGATATGCAGAGATGTAAAAACAGCACTCCCCTCCATAAAGAGGGAGGAGAGCTGTTTTTTGTTTTCTATCCAAGTTGAGGGATATACTGAATATCCTAAAGTGCTATACTGCTTCAACATCCTTGTCTTTGATGACAAAGTAGGTGATGATGAATCCTGCTACGTAGGATATTACAAGACCGAAGAAGAAGTTCAGCATGCTTTCAGGCTTCATGATTGGAATCGCTACAAGTCCTGATGGACCCCAAGCATTAGCAAGGACCTTGGTCAGCATGACGAATGCTCCACCGAATCCTGCACCAAGACCTGCTGTGATGAACGGCTTGAACATCGGAAGTGTTACACCGTAGATGAGAGGCTCACCTACTCCGAGGAATCCTGCTGGAAGAGCACCTGTGATGATCTTCATCATTTTTCTGTTGTTTACTCTCTTAGCGATGATGTAGATTGCGATAGCCGCACCAACCTGTCCTGCACCTGCCATAGCAAGTACTGGGAACAGTGATACACCGCCCATGACTTCAAGCTGAATGGCATAGATCGGAATCAGTCCATGATGAAGTCCAAGCAGTACCATTGGAAGGAAGAGTGCTGCAAGTAAGTATCCGCTGATTACACTGACAACTGGGTTTGGTGAATTGATGATCACGCTTAAACCTCTAACCAGAACATCAGATACATAACCTGTTGCAGGCATGATGACAAATACAAATACGATTCCTGTGATAAGAAGACTTAAAAATGGAGTAAGAATCAGATCAAGAACATCTGGGACGCTCTTTCTGATGAACTTCTCGACTTTTGAAAGGATCCATACGCCTAAGATAACTCCGATGATACCACCCTTACCTGTTGTCAGGATTGAGTTCAGCGGTGTTTCAGCATCGTAAAGACCGAATGCTGTGGAGATGGCTACGATGTTTGCTCCGATGGAGACTGCACCGATCATTCCGCCTAGACCTTCTGTAGCACCGAACTGCTTTGCAGCGTTGATACCGGTATAGATGGCGAAGTATCCGAGGAATGCGCTTCCAAGGAGTCCGAACAGGAGCTGTACAATCATCCAGAATCCTTCTACAGGAAGAACTCCCTGTCCCTGAAGGGTGCTGATTAGACTTGCAAATCCGTTAAAGAGACCTGCTGCGATAATTGCTGGAATAAGTGGTATGAAAATGTCTGCGATGGTCTTGATCGCTGCCTTGAACGGGCTCTGCTTCTGCATGGATTTCATGCTTTCCTTGTTGTCTTTCCAGTCGCCTGCTGAGGCATCTCTTGGAAGACCCAGTTCGTCCGCACAGATGTCCATGACCTTCTTTACCTTACCTGGTCCAAGTACGATCTGGTATGTGCTGCCGTCTACTACAAGTCCGAGAACACCTTCTGTTGCCTTGATTTCATCGACCTTTACCTTTGAAGGGTCTTTTACGGTCAGACGTAGTCTTGTCATACAGTTTGTCGCTTTGATGACATTGTTTTTGCCGCCTACGAGTTCGACGAGCTTAACTGCTAATTCTTTGTTGTTCATGATTTACCTCCGATTTATTTATGATTCTGATCTAGTGTTTTACGGATATGCCCATTGGCTTTATCTAAAGCTTCTCTGGCTTCTTCTGTAGAGGTGTTTAAAAGGATGGATGCGATGGCAAGCTTGACGCTTCCCTTTGCTTCATCTATAGTCTGTCTTGCGGTTTCACGGCTGCAGTCTGTTGCGGCCATGACAATGTTCTCCGCACGGGTCTTGAGCTTTTCGTTTGACTGCATCACATCGACCATAAGATTCTCATAAGCTTTACCGATGCCCACCATGGTTCCTGTGGAAATCATGTTGAGGACCAGCTTCTGAGCTGTACCGGCTTTGAGCCTTGTAGACCCTGTCAATACTTCCGGTCCTGATACCGGTTCAATGGCAATCTCTGCTTCCTTCGACATTTCAGAGTCTCTGTTGCAGGCGATGATTGCGGTCTTCACTCCTATGCTTCTTGCATATCTCAGAGCATGGATGACATATGGTGTACGTCCGCTGGCTGCAATACCGATGACCACGTCATTTTCATTCAGTCCGATGTTCTTCAGATCTTCTGTCCCTAATGTTTCAGAGTCCTCAGCACCTTCAACGGCTTTTACAAATGCTTTATCTCCGCCTGCGATGAGTCCGACAACAACATCTGGGGACACCCCGAATGTCGGTGGACACTCCACTGCGTCAAGCACACCCAGTCTACCGCTGGTTCCGGCACCCATGTAGATGATTCTTCCGCCATGGGATAATGCTTCTGTGGTCCATTCGATCACTTTAGCCACTTCCGGCAGAACTTCATGTACAGCTTCGATGACCTTAGCGTCTTCACTGTTCATCACCTTGACGAACTCAAGTGGAGTCATCTGGTCGAGATTCATGGTGTTCGGATTACGTTTTTCTGTGGTCAGTTTTGTTAAGTCGATCAATTTATTCCCTCCCTTTATGGGTCTTCTCTTTTGATACTGCTTCAGCTTCAAGATAAGGCTTTTCGATATGGGTCCTCTGGAACTGTCTGAGGTTCTGCTCATATTCCCTGTTGATGTATGCGGTGTACAGGATATCGATGATATTAAGCTGAGCGATTCTTGACGACATAGCTCCTGAACGGAACATGAATTCTGTGGCTGCAACACTTAGATTATAATTAGCCATGAGTGCAATGGGGTTTTCTTCAAATCGCGTGATTGCGATGATGGGAGCGCCCTTTTCTTTCGCTGCAGCGACGCATCTTATGACCTCTTCAGTCATGCCGGAGTAGCTGATGGCAATTGCTACGTCGTCTTTTGTCATGTTTCTTGCCTGGAGGAGCTGAGCATGCCAGTCCTCGCTGATGATACATGGTTTGTTGATCCTCAGAAACTTGAGATACGCATCTTTGGCCACAAGCAGAGATGATCCCATCCCGAAAAGACAGATGGTTTTAGCCTCCATAATCATTTCAACACATTTACGAAGAACATCCATATCCAGGAGTTTTCTTGTATCTTCCAGTGAAACGATATTCTTATAGGTTACTTTGGCTACGATTTCTTCCAGGGAATCTTCTCTGGAAATTTCACTGCTCCGTTCATCATAACTGGATTTACGCAGTGCCAGCTCATAGACCAGAGATTTGTTCAGATCCCTGTATCCGTCAAAGCCAAGCTTTCTGCACAGCCTGATGATCGTTGATGCTGATGAATAGGTCACTTCAGCCAGTTCATGAATGCTGAGTGAAGAAACCTTATCCGGATGCTCAAGAAGATAGCCTACTATGCCCTTCTCTGCTCCGCTGGCTTTCCCGGTATATTCCTGGAGTCTGACCAAAACACTTTTCATGGTAACCTCCCTAACTAGTCAGGTTTTGCGCGCTTATAGGAAAAAACTGCTGCAGATGATTCAGTAATCCTTTCCAATTTATCCTCAGTATATCCCTATGGAATTTAATTGTAAACTTTAATCGAAAGTATGAAACTTTATTTCAATTGTTGATTCATTTTATATGAAAACGATGTGATTTATGATTGTTTCATGATGAAGCTCATGGATTTTCGCTGAATCGTCAAAAATAAAACAGATTATGCTGGAATTGCATAATCTGCTTCGTAACTTAAGAATCTCAAGGTTTTCCTTGTTTAGATAACGAACTGTTCAAGATAACGCTTCGAGATCTTCAGGCTGTCGAGGACTCTTTCCTCACTTCCCTCAAACGCCCGATCTTCGATTTCGATGCAGGAGTACCCTTCAAAACCGATTTCGTTCAGAGTGGAGACGAACGCCCCAAAATCCACGTCTCCGAACCCTGGAAGCTTCGGACTCATGAAATCAAGAGGAAATGCAAGAACACCTGTGTCATTCAGCTTATCCCGATGAATCTTCGTATCCTTGAAGTGGACATGAAAGATCCTGTCACTGAACTCATATAGCGGGTCAAGGTAGTCCATCATCTGCCAGACCATATGGCTGGGATCATAGTTGATCCCTAAATTCTCAGAGTCTGCAAGTCTGAAAATCTCTCTCCAGATTCTTGGTGTGGTGAATAGATTCTGACCGCCCGGCCACTGGTCAGGTCCAAAAAGCATAGGACAGTTTTCGATGGCGATTCTTACGCCATTTTCTTCCGCTTGGCGTATGATGGGCGGCCAGATTTCTTTGAACAGCTCCAGGTTTTCTTCCACGGTCTTTGTCTGGTCACGTCCGATAAAGGTGGTCACAAGGTTGATGCCAAGTTTTGCACTGGCGTCAATCACCTTTTTAAGGTGCATAACCGTCTTTTCACGGACTTCAGGATTCCCGTCCATGGGGTTCGGATAATAGGCAAGGGAGGATATTTCAACTTTTCTCTTCCTTGCATATTCCAGAATATGCTCCGCTTTCTCATCGTCAAGGGTTTCCACATCAATATGGGTGACACCGGCATAGCGTCTGTCCGCTTTACCCTTCGGCCAGCAGGCGACTTCAACACATCCGTAGCCAAGTTCGCCCGCGATATCCATCATTTCTTCAAAGCTCTTATCTGCGAGTATCGCACTGACAAAACCTAATTTCACGTTCATTCCCCCCTGTTCTTTTCAATCGTTACAGTTTTACCTTCCTCACCCGATTCTTCACAGGCAAAAACCGCTCTCATGGCTGAAAGAATCTGATTGCCTGACAGAATGGTTTCTTCCCCGGTGAGGATACCCTCGATAAAGGTGTCCATCACACCTGAAGTGGTCTGATTCTCATTGGTCTGTATACCTTTCACATCATAGGTCAGCACCTCTCCATTTTTCTTTACGATTTTCAGCGGATGGGACGGATCGTCATAGATATACATGATCCCTTCCGTTCCGTAAAGAATGGTGGAATTGTCTTCTGGACCATAGTATGTCCAGGATACCGTCATGGTACCAAGTGCTCCGCCGCTCAGCCTATATATGCAAACAGCATTGTCATCCACTGAAATAAGACTTCCGCCTGAACCTTTCTTGTCCAGTGTGCCAAGCATTGCACTGACTTCCACCACTTTCTGCCCGGTAAGGTATTCTATAAGATCGGTCTTATGGATACCAAGATCCGCCATTGCGCCCATACCTGCCGCATCTTCAAAAAAGAACCAGACATCCTTTCCAGGACTCGAGCTCCACTCCTCCGGTCCGCCATGTCCGAAAGTTGTCCTGAAGGTAAGAATGTTTCCGATGGCCCCTTCAGAAAGAAGCTTCTTCGCGCTCATGTGAGCCGCGCTCAGTCTCTGATTATGAGCAATGTTCAGTACCTTTCCTGTCTGATTTGCGGTCAAAACCATAAGCTCACTGTCTTCAAGGGTCATGGCCATGGGTTTTTCACAGAGAACATGTTTGCCTTTTTTCAGCGCGAGAATGGTGATCTCCGCATGCAGGATATTTGCGACACTGACAACAACCGCATCAATGGATTCATCCTCCAGCATTTCCATATAGTTTTCGTAGACTTTTCCGCCGTAGATCCGAGCCATTTCCTCTGCCTTCGATCTTGTCCGGTTGAAATATCCTGCGATTTCAACATCTTCTCTTTGGGCGGCCTCAGGAATATGCCTCACCTGTGCGATTTTCCCAGAGCCGATGAATCCTAATCTGATTTTATTCACTGATCTTCACCTCGTTTTTACGTAAAGGAGTAACATCTATTTATATGACTTCTTTCTTCTGCAGAAGCACAGCGCCTACAACAATGAAACCCTTAAAGGCTTCTCTCAGAAATGGAGGAACACCGAATAGATTCAGAAGATTGTTCATGACGGCAATGATGAGCATGCCGAATACTGTTCCGATGATGACTCCTTTTCCTCCGCTCATGCTTGTTCCACCAACTACTGCAGCTGCAATGGCGTCCATCTCGTTACCGCTTCCGGCATTGGCGAAATCCATGGATCCGATTCGGGAAACCTGAATGATCGCGGAAAGAGAGACTAGAAGACCCATGAGCGCGTAGACTTTCAGTTTGACGCGATTCACATTGACACCGGAGAGCTTCGCTGCACGTTCATTGGAACCCACAGCAATAGTCTGCCTTCCGAATGTTGTCCGCTTGGAGATAAAATAGAGGATGCCCGCAATGAGAAGCCAGTAGATGATCGGCATGATCATGTAGTTTCCGATCCTGAAGCTTGAAATCTGCAGAAAAGGCTTTGGCACCGTGGGATTATATCCCTGCATGAAATGCTGGGTGACACTTCTGTAGATCTTCATAGCACCAAGGGTTGCGATAAACGGCGGGATCTTTCCTCGGGTGATGAGCACGCCGATGATTCCACCAAGGAAGGTGCCGAAGAGGACGCTAAGAAGCACGGCAACGAGAAAAGCCAGTGGACCGGTAAGCCCGATAAGGCCGAGAATTCCTTTTGGTCCGCTGTCGATCAGCATCATAAGAACAGCACCAGTTGCCACAAGGGTCGATCCCACAGCAAGATCTATTCCTCCGGATATGATGACGAAGGTCATGCCCAGAGCGATGATACCGACACCGGCATTGTTTCTCAGGATATTGATCCAGTTATTGGTCCAGGAAATGAACCATGCTCCAAAGGAGTCATAATCAAATCCCAGAGTCAGGGTCTGAAGAATAATCATAACAAGAAGTGCAATGGCTGTGCTAAATAGAGGATCTCCTTTCCATCTTTTCAGAAACCATCCGAAAAAACCGCCTTTTCTGCTGTCTCTTTTCTTTTCCATTCTATGTCCACCTTCCTCTTCAGCTTAAGCTTCCGCCTGTGGCAAGCTTCATGATATTATGTTCGTTCATCTCTTCCCCTCTGACCTCTCCCTGAATGTTTCCATGATACATCACAAGAGCCCTGTCACAGACTCTTATGATTTCCTGGGCTTCACTGGAGAGAACGATGACTGCGATATCATCATCGATGAGATCCATGATGATGTCGTAGATGTCTTCTTTTGCCCCTACATCAACACCTTGAGTAGGGTTATCAAGCACGAGAATTCTCGGATTTGCAGTGAGCCATTTGGAGAGAACGACTTTCTGCTGATTCCCCCCTGACAGACTATTTATGGAGTCTGTTCTCCTGCCCATCTTTATTCTTAGTCTTCTGACCTGTTTTTCGAATTCACTGACCTGCGTTCTCCTGTCGATGATGCCTCTTTTTGCGAATTTCGGCCACGTCACTATGGAGGCATTCTCATAGATATTCATATCCTTCAGGATTCCGTTTTCTTTTCTGTTTCTTGGCAGGTATCCTATACCCATTTTCATGGCATCCACTGTACTTCTGATTTTTACCGGTTTACCTTCAAGGTATACCTGTCCGCTTTCGTATCTGTCGGCGCCGAATATGGAGAGAAACAGCTCGCTTCTGCCGTCTCCGAGAAGACCCGTGACCCCGAGAATTTCTCCTTTATATGCGGTGAAGCTCACATCTCTGAAGTCATTGTCCTTTGAGAGGTTCTCTACCCTCAGAACTTCCTCTCTCTTTTCGATATGCCTCTGAAGAGCTTCGGTTCTCACCGCATGCCCTACCATGAGCCTTGCAAGTTCATCAGTGGAGACATCCTCGATCTTTCCTTCTCCAACAAGTACACCGTCACGCAGGACCATATATCTGTCGCAGATTTTCATGACTTCATTGAGCTTATGAGAAATAAAGATGATGCCTACATTATGCTCTTTCAGGGTCTTCATCATATGGAACACCCTTTCGATCTCCGTTTCTGTGAGGGAGGTCGTCGGTTCATCCATGATGATGACGGATGCATTCATCATCATCGCTCTTGCAATTTCCACAATCTGCTTATATGAAGCATCAAGATCCCTGACCATGGCTTTGGGATTCAGCTTGATGTTCATTCTGATGAACACCTCCTGAGTCTCCTTAAGCATTCTCTCAAGATCTAAAGTTCCATGCTTTGTTTTCGGTTCCCGTCCGATGAACATATTCTCGTAGATGGGCAGATCATTTATGAGGTTCAGTTCCTGATGAATAAATGCGATGCCAGCCTCCATGGAATGTTTCGGGTCCTGAAATACCGATTCTTTTCCGTCAATCATGATTTTACCGCTGTCCATGGGTAGGACTCCGCCCAGAATATTCATGAGCGTTGATTTGCCAGCCCCATTTTCTCCGATGAGCGCAAGGACTTCTCCGCCCCTGATGTTCAGAAAAACATCCTTCAGTACCTCATTCTCTCCGAAGGACTTGTATATGTTCGTCATCTCGATTTGCACAAGAAATCACATCCGTTCTTTAAGTGAAGAGGTCATGGTAAACCACAACCTCTTCGATTTTATTTTTCTTTTTCAGCGACCAGTTTAGTAAGGTGAGTTTTCGTCCAGATATTCTTCATGGTTATCACGATCGACGATGGTCGTTGGAATGATCTTCACTTCTTCTACAGTTTCGCCATCAAGGATGGAGACTGCCATGTCGAGAGCGTCCATGACCATTGCCGGGCTGTATAGTGCCGACTGGATCCAGATGTCTTCATTTTCAGGCATCATCTTGAAGTATTCCTGCATTCCGCCTCCGCCTGTTACAACCTTGATATCCGTTCTTCCTGCTTCAGTGATTGCCTGAAGGACGCCGATTGATGTTTCATCATCCATGGAATAGACTGCGTCTATCTTAGGGTTGCTTGTAAGGATATCTGCGAAATCCTTCAGTCCGTCTTCACGGGTGAACTTTGTGGCATAGGTTTTGATTTCCATCTCAGGAGCGATATCAGCCATGGTATCCACAAAGCCTTTCTTTCTGAGTTCGGATACTGAACCTGAAGTAGGCACTTCAAGCATGACGACTGTACCTGTTTCTCCGATCTTGTCAACGATGTAATTTGCACCCTGTACGCCCATATCTTCATTATCACCGGCTACACGGTACACACCATCTGCATCGATTTCGATGTCGAAGTTAACCACTGTAACTCCGCTGTCTATCGCCTGCTGTATAGGCACTTCCATACCTTCCCACTGAGGGAATGCAACGATGGCTTCTGCGCCCCATGTAAGGAGGTCATCCAGCTGTGCAGTCATTTCTTCTGCATTTGTGCTGGTCTGGATCTGATATTCAATCTTGTCGGAAAGCTCTTTAGCTCTGACTTCCGCGTTGTAGGCAACAGCAGCTACCCATCCATGTGTGACAGCAGGTGCAAGGATACCGATTTTATACTTTTCACCCGCAGCAGGCTCCTGCGGCGTCTCTTCTGGAGCTTCTGCAGGTGTTTCTGCAGGTGTCTCAGAAGGCGTTTCTGATGGAGTATCATCATTTGTTCCACAGGCAGCAAGAAGCGGCGTCAGAAGAAGGGATAGTGACAGAACGATACCTAGAACTTTTTTCATGTTAATCCTCCTAAATATTTTTTATTGCCGATCCGGAATCATTCCGGATAAGGATATCATTTTAAAGGACCTGAGGATTCTCTGATCACAAACTGATAACTGAGAATCAGATGATTCTTTTCTTCTTTCTTCTGGATACGGTCATAAAGCAGTTTCATGGCTTTTTCGCCCAGCTTGTAGCATGGCTGCTTCACCGTTGTGATATACGGATGAAACATCGTGGTGTCATCCACATCGTCAAATCCTGTTACGGTGAGCTCCTCCGGAATCTTTATGCCAAGTTCAAGAGCCGCGCTTACAGTGCCCAGGGCAAGGGTGTCCGAAATGCAGAAGACAGCAGTCGGCCGGTCTTTTAAGCTCAGAAGCTTCATGGCGGCTTTCTTTCCGCTTTTAAAGGAATAGTCACCGTCGGCATAAGCGATATAGCTTTTGGGCACTGCGATTCCACTGTCGGCCATGGCCGCTTTATAGGCGTCCATACGCTGAACGGTGGATATGTAGCTGTTTCTGGAGCTTATGGTTGCAATTTTCCGATGCCCTAAAGACACCAGATATTCCAACACTTCCGCAGCAGCTTTGTAGTTGTCAATGGATACTCTGGGAAGATCAGTACTCTCATCATATTCTGCGCACTGGACCACAGGATATCTGTCCGCATATTCCAGAAGATGTGGACTGTCTACAGCGCTTGCCAGTAGTATTGCACCGTCGGCTCTTCTTATTTTCAGCATCTCCATGCCTTCCTTCTCCTTCTCAAGGCTTCCGCCTGTATTGAAGATCAGCGCACTGTAGCCTAAAGAACTAGCCTCGTCGCCGATGCCTGATAGAATATGGGCATAGTAGGGATTGGTGATGTTGGGTGTTATGATGAGAATTACCCGGCTTTCGCTGCGCCTGAAGTTTCTGGCCAGAATATTGGGTTCAAAGTTCAGTTTTTCGATGGCGGCGTAGACCCTCTCCCGGGTTTCCTTTTTCACGGTATCTTTGTCGTTGAGCACCCTTGATACAGTAGCCACTGACACATGAGCTTCACTTGCTACATCGGATATATTGACCATCTTCACCCTCCTTCCCATGTTTTATCCATAACTTCAGATGTTCTCTCAGCATAGTCAGAAATAAGATTTACAGAATAATTTTTACTGAGTATCAAGGGAAACCCTTATTTAAATCCAATATTCTGAAATGTAATGGATTACATTTTTAGTGTAGCCAAAAGGATTTCTTTTGTCAACATCCTTGGATCAACTTTGCAAGTTTTCAAAATTAAACCTTGCGGAATTGCAAAAGTCATATGGACAATCTGTATACAGATGTCATATGACTTTTCTTTCTGACCTGTCTGTTTCAGGTAACTTCCCTTGTCTGCCGAATCTCTTCTTCATCCTCTCCGAAGACAATCTCTTCAAGAAGTTCAATGACTGTCAGCACCTGCTCCTTTGTGACAATACTCGAGTCCTTTCCTTCTCTGATGCATTCCAGAAAGTGGCTCAGTTCGTTATAGAACATCCCAGTAGGCGGGAGATTGATTCCCGTGGAAACAAGGACCTTGTCAGTGATGTCTAATTTTTTCTCCCCTCTGTCTTTTTCATAGAGGATGAGTTCATCTCTTTCTCTTACAAGAAGTCCTTTCTCAAAGTATATTCTGAAGCTCTGAGTGAAGGGAAAATCCGCATCATACCATGCAGCTTCCGCTCCCACATGTAGATTGTCATAACTGTAGATGAATCTGTACTGCTCCCTGTACCCGATTCCCTTGTTTCCCGAAGAAGTATAGGAGTACTTCTTCGGCTTTCCGAACAGACTCACAATCATATCCAGATCGTGGATATGGAGATCAAAAGGGATGACGCCACTCTTCTCCTTTTCAAAAAGCCACCCACCCTCACTCCATCCGGGTTTACCTGCAATGCGAAGAAAGTAGCCGTCAAGAGGTCTGCCCAGATCACCGCTTCTGACATACGCCCTCAGGATTTCCATCTCCTTTGTAAACTGAAGAACATGAGCCACAAACAACTTAAGGTTCTTCTTCTCTGCCAGAGCATACATTTCCTCCGCATCCGTTTTATGCAGTGCCATGGGTTTTTCCACAATGACGTGTTTACCGAGGTTTAATGCTTCCATGACATTTTCCTTATGAAGAAAATTCGGCGTACAGATATCCACTACCTGAATATCTTCATTCTCTGCCATCTCCTTGATGCTTCTGTAATATGGAACCCCGAGCTCCCTTGCCTTCTCTTTCCCTCTTTCGCTTTTACTGACAAAAGCAGCCACTTCGACACCATCTATCTTCTCGTAGTTTTTATAGTGGACTTCTCCCATCCCGCCAAGACCCACAATACCGACTCTAACCATACTATGTTCCTCCTTCTACAGAATCTCCTGACCGTTTTCACTGAGATAATCAAAAGATGTACGAACCGCTTCATGAACCTCTTCAAGATCCTTCGGTCCCTTATCTGTAAATTCGATTTCTATGCTCAGAGGACAGTGATTGCCCTTTTCATCCAGTTTTCTGATCACCATAAGAAGATCCAGATTTCCTTTTCCTATGGCTGGGAAATTCCATTCGTTATATTCTCCCGCCTTGTCTTTCAGATGCATGTAGCCGATATAGTCGATACAGGACATAAGATCCTCTTCAAGGTCTACATTTCCGTAGAAGATGGCATTGGCTGTATCGTAATTGATCCTCACCCGCTCGGATCCCACCTTCTCGACGATTTCTCTGAGCTGCTTTCCTGTACCGTGTTTTCCATGATTTTCAAGGCATAGTATAAGATCATATTCCCTAAGATATGGAATAAGCTCCTTGACCTGCTCGGCTACCTCATCATCACTTACTTCTTTTTTGTCCTGAAGATGTGCCTCACCAATGGATGAGAGAATATAGCTTGCGCCGAAGAAACTGGCCAGTCTCATGTTCATGATGAAGTCTTCAATCCTATCCTTGTCCATGAGATTCGTATGACCGCTCAGGGCAAAGGGTGTAATCCTTCTTCTTCTCATTTCCTCTCGGATGTCCCAGAGCGATCTGAAGCTCATATCCGGAAACACATGCTCTGTCCATCCTTTCGTTGCAGTCAGCTCCACATGGGTAAAGCCAGCTTCTTCCATGCCGTTAAAAGCCTCTTCCAGACTAAAACCATGATACGTATTTGAATTGAGGGCTATGATTCTTTTCATTCCTTTTTCTCTCTCCTCTCTAAATCAGTACAATCTGTAATCAGTATATCAAAACCGAGTCAACTTTTCAAAATACTTTGACAATTCATTCTCTGATTGATTGTCACCAGATACAACAGAAAAAACTGAGATCTTAACTCAATAAAATCCCAGTTTCTGTAGATGAAGTTTTGTTTCATTCTTTTTTATGAGCTGTAATCTGATCAGGATGCGCCTAGTTTCTGATGAGCCCCTGCTCCACAAGAAAATCGTGGGCAACCTTTCTTGGCTGCTCCTGCAGCTCATCGACTCTGTAGTTCAGATCAATCATGATTTCATTAGTCAGAACTGTTCCCAGCTCATCCAGTACAGGAGCGATCTCAGGATACTCCTCGAGGAGACCGCTTCTTAAGATCGGTACGGCAAAGTATGGCGGGAAGAAGTTCTGATCATCCTCAAGCATAACGAGGTTGAACTTTTTCAGAAGTCCGTCTGTCGAGAATGCGTCCGTAACGTCTGTCTCACCATTTGTCAGGGCAAGGTACCTGTTGGCACCATTAATTCCGATTTCTTCACCGAAGCTGAATCCGTAATGCTTCTTCAGACCCACGACACCGTCTTCACGGTTAAGGAATTCAAGAACAGCACCGATTTTCAGATCATCCGCAACGGGTGCCAGATCACTGATCTTCTCAAGACCATATTTTTCTGCTGTTTCTTCCGTTACAGACAGCACATAGGTATTGTTGAAGCTGAACTGCTTCAGTGCATCGATATCATACTTTTCCTTAAGATCCGCCTTGCTGGTGTCATAGACCTCATCCATATCGGAGTTAGGAGAATATCCTAAAGTGTCTCCATAAATGGTTCCGGTATATTCAAGATACAGATCGATATCTGCGTTTTTCAGGGCATTGAAGGCAACCTGTGTTCCCCCGAGGTTTTCCTTACGGATGACACGAAGATCTGTACGGTCCTCGATCATATCAGCCATAAGATGAGTCACGATGAACTGCTCGGTGAAGTCTTTACCACCGATGGTAATGCTGTCTTTTGACTGACCTGCATTGCCGATGGCCGTTATACCGAACAGTAAAACGAGGACTGCTGCAGTGGCTGCAAGAAGCCCCTTCTGAACCGATCTTGATCTCTTCAGCTGTACCTTTGTTGTGTTTCCGGTCTGCTGAAGACTGATTGGCGTAACAAGCTTTTCCACTGTACTGAACAGCATATCCACAACCAGTGCCAGAAGAGCTGAAGGTATTGCTCCAGCAAGGATTTGAGCATTGTTCGTGGTGCTGATTCCTGAGAAGATGAGAAAACCTAGTCCGCCTGCTCCGATAAATGCTGCCATGGTCATCAGACCTACAGCAGTTACCGCAGAAATTCGCACACCAGCCATAATGACCGGAAGGGCCAGGGGAATCTGAACCTTAAGCAGTACCTGACTTTTTGTCAGTCCGATGGCTTTAGCCGCCTCTAAAGTACCCTTGTCAAGACTTGTGATTCCTGTATAGGTATTTTTGATGATGGGCAGCAGAGAATAGAGGATTACGATGACAACTGCCGGTACCGAACCGATTCCGAGAAGCGGAATGGCAAGTCCGAGAAGCGCCATGCTTGGAATCGCCTGTACGATGTTTGCTCCGCCTACGACGGACTTGCTTGCTTTTCTGAAGTAGCTGATGAGTATTCCGAGGGGCACTCCGATGAGGACGGCAAGTCCCACTGCAATGGCCGTCAGTTCGATGTGTTCAAGGGTAAGCCTTAAAACCTGTTCGCTGTTTCTTGTCATATACTGAAATACATTCATTTAAAGCACCTCCCCGTCTTCAAAGTACTGCTGGCTGAGTGTTGTAATCAGGCTGTTCTGGGTCACAAGACCAAGAAGCTTTTCATTTTCATCCAGTACAGGGATCTCCGATATGCTGTTCTCATCGGCTACTTTAAGTAGATCCACAATGGAATCCTCGGGTTTTGCCCACTGAAAATCGCGGATCATGATTTCTTTTACCGCAGTCGTCCTGTCTTTTACCTTGGCGATCTGCTTCGGCTTTACGATGCCCGCCATTTTTCCAGTTCTTTCTTCCAGTACGATGATGCTGTTGACCTTATTGTTTCTCATCCGATCAAGCGCTTTGGCGAGTGTTGTGTCTGGAGTACAGGAAACTGCACCTTCAATCATGATGTCCTCTGCACGGATATACTCCGGTGACTCCCATATTCTGTTCTTTCCCACGAATTCCGATACAAATTCATTCACCGGATTCTTGAGAATCATTTCGGGGGTATCATACTGTATGATTTCCCCTTTATCCATGATACAGATTTTGTCCGCGATCTTGATCGCTTCGGACATATCATGGGTAACAAAAACGATGGTCTTTTTCACTTTATTCTGAAGACTGACCAGTTCATCCTGAAGGGAGTTTCTTGTTATGGGGTCAAGTGCCGAGAAAGGCTCATCCATAAGAATGACATCAGGATCCAGGGCGAACGCTCTGGCTACCCCGACTCTCTGCTGCTGACCACCGCTTAGCTCATTCGGATAACGGTCAAGGAAATCTTCTTCAAGCCCCACCATTTCCATAAGATCCAGGGTCTTCTTCGTGATCTTTTCACCATCAAGCTTCTCTACTCTAGGAATGATCTCCGTGTTTTCTCTAATGGTCATATGAGGGAAAAGTCCTGTCTGCTGAATCACATAGCCGATATTTCTTCTCAGCTTTATGGGATCCTTCTTTGAAATATCCTCACCATCTATATAGATTTTTCCTGTAGTAGGCTTAATGAGTCTGTTGATCATTTTGAGTGTTGTGGTCTTACCACACCCTGAAAGTCCGATCAGAACAACCAGCTGGCCTTTTTCGATCTCGAATGAGATATCCTTCAGCACCTGCACGTCTTTGAACTTCTTTGAGACATTTGTAAATTTAATCAATTGCATTTCTCCTCGTCTAAATTTCAATCATAGTTTCTGATTATAAGCGACAACTCATATAATAACATAAAGTTGCTACTATGTCCAGAAGATTATGAAATGGTTACATTCAATAAAGAGGACTGGTCTATGAATGCATCATCTTCAGCTCAGGTGAATATAGTTATGGTAAAATAGAACCATCAGACATATGGAGGCATGAATAATATGGATAATAAATGTGATCAGATCAGTACGGGAAAGGTCAAGGAAAAGAAACTGGAAGTGATTGACGGATACACCATCAAGTACCATGCCAACGGCATAACCATGTGGTCAAAAGGAAAAATCATTGATGGCCAGCCTGAAGGGTACTGGGAATGGTACCGTCCAGACGGAACGATCAAAAGATCAGGATTTTTCGAAAAGGGTGAGCCTACAGGTGAATGGGTGACTTATGACAGTGAAGGAAAGAAGTACAAAACCACTGACAGAAGCAGAAAATAAACGTAGAAAAGCAGAAAGCATCAAAGCGTAAATTTGATGCTTTCTGCTTTTCAATTATGAAGTTCATTAAGAGTGTAAGGCGGATCGAAGGGTTTATCCAATACCCGGTGGAAGGTAGGTTCAGTGTTCCAGGATCAGCTTTATAAGGTGCCCCTCATCCAGAAGATGTACTGTCCTGAACTTTCCCTTGTAGAACACCGCCCAGTTGTTGAAAACACCGGGAACCGCTTTCGCCTTATCCAGTGAATCAATTTTAATCAGCTTTAATGGAATGCTGCTCTTCTGGGTGAAGTTTCTGATCTTTAGGATGCAGTTCATGATGTATGGACACTGAGGGCTGTAGTATAGGGTGAGTTCTTTCTCTTCGATTTCCTGCTTTCTTGCTCGCTCTGTGAAGGATGGCCTGCTTTCGTCAAAAGGCAAAGCAAGAAGTTCATAGTCATCTATACTGTCTACGACTTCAAAACCGTATTTCTCAAGAAATCTTCTATCCGATAGAAACGGCGATTTCTTTCTCGAACTGATTACACATACTCCTGATGAGCCTCTGGCTTTCGCATCCAGAATGCAGTATTCAAGAAGTTCCTTTCCGTATCCGTTATTCTTATGACTCCCTGATACCCATAAACAGTGGATATAGATATAGTTTTCACCTTCAATCGGAACCCAGGCCGTTTTCAAAGGAGCATACTCGATGAATACCTTACCTCTTACATCAAGCTTACGAAACACATGCCCTTCAGGCAGTCTTTCTGCAAGCCATGCCTTTTTCCCCAGAACCCCGCACTGGTGTTTCTTGTCCGAGATTGCGCAGCAAAGATGTTCTTCATTAAGGTTTTCCAGTGTCAGATTGATATAGCTGCTCATAACGATCCCTCCAGTGATTTTCGGCCTTCCTGTTCTGGTGTTCTGAAATAATCAGACAGGTTATTTCTTTACTTTATAGATGGCATCAAGTACTGTTCCGTCTCTATACTCGGATACCGCAACAATCTCATCAGATCTTTTCCGTTTCGCAGGAACTCCAGTAAGGTAGTCCGCGATCTCCTTCAGTTCTCTGATGTCCATGATCTTGAGATTCGTTTCTTCCTTAAGCTTCTTTATGAGATCCTGATGCCTTTCATGGATGGCGATTCCACGATCGGTGATGAGGATGTCTATGGTCTCTCCAGGAGTCGTCACAGTAGTCACTTCGTCCACGAGGCACGATATTCTTGAGTTCACAAGGGTCGACACGATGATGGCAAGCTTAGCACCTGCTGCAGTATCGGCGTGTCCGCCGGAGCCTCCGAGGATGACCCCGTCGCTTCCTGTAGTGACATTCACATTGAAATCAAGATCGATCTCCGATGCACCGAGGATAACGACATCCAGCTTGTTCACGATATTGTCCGGGTTGTCTATGTTCGCATAGGTGCTGGCATCGATTTTGATGTGGTTGTCGTTGACCTTTACCGATTCCACCGCATCCAGATTGAATGCCTGGACATCATAGAGCTTTTCAAAGTAACCTTCTTCCAGCATGCTGACAAGGTAATCCGTTGTTCCACCGCAGGCGAAGCTTCCTCTGATGTTCCCTACTTTCATGAGCTTCTTCACCTCAAGAGCAACCGCAAGAGATGTCCCTCCTGCTCCGGTCTGGAAACTGAACCCATCTTTTAGAAGTCCGCTGTGCCTGATGAGTGTAGCCGCATCTCTTGCAATTTTAAGGCCAACAGGATCTTTTGTGATTTTTGTTGTTCCGCTGACGATCCCTTTCGGATCTCCGATGGATGGCACTTTGACCACAAAGTCTATGAGATGTCCTGAAATCTCAGGTCTGTTTATGGTATCTGCTATATAGTCCGTGATGGCGACGACCTTGTCTGCAGCCTTGGCGTCAGCTGCTGCATAGCCCAGTACTCCGCAGGAGGATGGTCCTTCTGAACCTGAGAGGTTACCCTCTTTATCCACAGCCGGTGCTGCAATGAATGCCACATCGATATGGAGCTCTCCCTCAAGGATCGCTCTTGGTCTTCCCCCATGGGTCGACATAACACAGATTTCCTTCACTTCACCCTCACTTACAGCTTTAGCCACAGGTCCGGACAGATAAGAGGAATAGATCTTTGTGACTGTTTCATCTCTGAACATGGGTACAAGGGTCTCATGACAGGGAAAAAGAGACGTTGCCGCGATCTTAATGCCTCTCAGTCCTCTTTCATGGATCTTCTCCATGACCATATTAAGGACCTTATCCCCGTTTCTTAAGTGGTGATGAAAACTGAAGGTCATATTGTCCTTAAGGTTGAGTGCGTCAAGCACTTCATCAAGATCCTTGGAAAAATCCGCTCTTCTTTCTGTATCCTTAAGGTCTTCAAACCTGAAATTCCTGACGTTCCTGAATGCACCCTGATATGGGCGTTCAAGACCTTCTCTTCCTATCGCATTTCTCATTTCACTAGACCCCACTTTCTGGCAGATGCCATGGTACTTTCAGCTCGTTTTATGACGGGCATATCCACCATCTTGCCTTTGTAGCTGAATACACCAAGCCCTCTCTTCTCCGCTTCTTCCGCCTCGATGATGATGTTCATGGCTTCATCGATTTCGGATGGTGTCGGGGAGAACACTTCATGTAGGGTTTCAATCTGTCTCGGGTTTATGGCCAGTCTTCCGTTAAATCCTATGGATTTTGCAAAGGCTGTATCTTCCTTAAGACCCTCGAAATCATCGATATCGGTATAAGGCGTATCGATGGCATCGATTCTGTATGCTCTTGCAGCTGTCGCGATGGCAAATCTTGCATACTCGATTTCCTTTGATCCTTTTGTTCTTCTTATCCCCATATCGCTGGAAAAGTCTTCTGCACCGAGAATAATACCTTCTATTCTCTTCGAGCAGTCCAGTATGTTCTTCAGATCAAAAAGACCCATGGCTGTTTCTATGATCAGGATGAAGTGTATTTTCTCCTTAAGATTATGGAGGCGTTCCAGTCTTTCGACTTCTTCTTCAATGGCACGGACCGATTCCACGCCAGCTTTCGGTATGACGATGCCATGAGGCCGTGCAGGAACGATTTCAAAAAGGTCAGCCATGCAGTAGGGTGAATCATACGGGTTGATTCTTACGGTCACCTCAACATCCTGAAACCTTAAAAATCCCAATGCTTCCTTGACCAGTGTTCTTGCAGCATCCTTTTCTCCGAGAGACACAGCATCCTCCAGGTCAAAAACCAGAGTGTCTGCACCCAAAACATCAGAGGAGGTCAGCATACCCGGGTTGTTTCCGGGCATAAAAAGTAAACTTCTTCTATTCATCTGATCTTTTCACCGCCGTTTCTACCCTTGCACGAATGGTATAATCCAGTGCACCTTTATCTTCTATATAGAGGTTGCATGAAGCAACGCCCATATCCTCCAGTTTTCTCATTATCGTTTCTTCAATCTGAGTTCCGAAGGTTTCTTTTACTGTGCTCTCGATATGGAGCCTGATCCCTTCGCTCTCTCCTTCTGTTATGCGCACAAAACAGTCATTTGACTGGAGTGTGCCGCATACCGCCTGTTTTTTTATCACCAAAACTAATTCCTCCCCTAAGGCTTCTTATCCGTTGTCTCTGATTCTTGTTCTACCTTTTATTATTCAGCCTGATTACAGCTGATTGATCCTCTATGATTTTCGACCGTTCTGATGAAATGCTCTCTCACCTCGATAAGGCTATGTTTCATGGAACGCACACAGTGCACTGCAGGCTCGCTGCAGAGATAGCATAGACGTGGCGGAAGATTGAAATCGCCTCTGGAAAAGATTTTATCTGAACTTCTGACATCCATATCCACCAGTCTGCCCAGAGGATGCTTCTCTTCAATCTCCACTGCAGTTTTTTTCAGCTTCAGAGGATCCTCATTCATGAGAAGATAGACGATGTATCCTTCTCTCGTATGGGTAGACTCTTCATGTACTGGATGAAGATATCTTCTGACTTCTTCTTCCATGACCCTCACTGCAGTTTCTGCTGCTGTATGCCTCTTGTCCTCACCCGGAAAATTTGCACGAAGGGTCAGGAGCGATCCTCCATATTCCTTTAAGAGTTCCCGCTCAAATGCATCTCTTTCTTCCCTTAAATCAAGTATCTCCAATCGCTCATTCTCCTTTATCCCTGAAAACAGATTCTGTAAATGAATCTTCATGACGGGAACACCCGCTAAATTCTGCTCAGTCCCTGCTCGACCGCTTTATTCGCTACGGATTCTGCTACAATCTTTGCCACTCTTTCATCAAATGCGCCTGGGATGACATACTCATCGCTGAGCTCTTCGTCTGTGATGAGGGAAGCGATTCCTTCCGCCGCCGCAAGTTTCATCTCTTCCGTGATCTTGCTTGAGCGGACGTCCAGCGCTCCTCTGAAGAGTCCCGGAAATGCCAGCACATTGTTCACCTGATTCGGGAAATCTGATCTGCCTGTACCCACAACCCTTGCTCCAGCCTCCTTGGCTTCTTCATAGGAAATTTCAGGTTCAGGATTGGCCATGGCAAATACAATGGCATCTTTCTTCATCGAGGATACCATTTCCCTGGAAAGAATCTTCGGTGCACTGACCCCGATGAAGATATCCGCTCTCTTCATGGCTTCTGTAAGAGAAAGGTCTTCATCCGTGCTGTTTGTGATCTCGCAGACTTCCTTCTCCACGAAATTGTACTTCTCCATGTCACTTTTCCTGAGGACGCCGTTGATGTTGAAGGCGTAGATTTCACCGATGCCAAGATCTTTCATCATCTTGATCACTGAGCTTCCCGCAGCACCAGTGCCCGATACGACAAGTGTGACCTCTTCAGGTTTCTTCTTCACAAGCTTAAGCGCATTGATGATGCCCGATGTGACGACGATGGCTGTGCCATGCTGGTCATCATGGAATACAGGGATATTAAGCTCCTCAATAAGGGCTCTCTCGATTTCCACGCACCTTGGTGCACTGATGTCTTCCAGATTGATTCCGCCGAAAGTCGGTGCGATTCTCTTCACCGTTTCAATGATTTCTTTAGGATCTTTCGTATCAAGAACGATGGGAATGGCGTTTACTCCTGCAAAACGTTTGAAAAGCGCTGCTTTTCCTTCCATTACAGGAAGTGCGGCGTAAGGTCCGATGTCTCCAAGTCCGAGAACTGCTGTACCGTCTGATACCACAGCCACGATGTTTCCTTTCCAGGTATAGGTGTAAGCCATGTCCTTATTTTTTGCGATTTCCCTGCATGGCTCAGCAACCCCTGGTGTATAGGCTATAGAAAGATCTTCTCTGTCATTTAATGGTGCCTTGAGTTCAACTGAGATCTTTCCTTTCCATTCACTGTGCTTTTCAAGAGCCTTCTCATAATAATTCGTCATGATTCCTCCAATATCCGATTCAGTCTGTTTCATCTCATTTCTGTTTTATCTTAAATAGAACTTTCCATATAAAGAATACTCTTTTTTATCAGCTCATACAACCGGTTACACCCGTTTTAGCGTCTTTCATCAAGTTATGGTGAAATCCCGAATAACCCTGTAAAAAACAGTGCAGTTCTTTGTGATTTAGTTAATACCGGTTCGTGCGAGAATAAAAAACTGCAGATATTCACTTTTGAATACCTGCAGCAGAATCAGAGCTTATTTAAAAATGAAGTTCCGTTTTCAGGCTTTTCTTCTCCGAAATAGTCAAGCACTGTGGCACCGATATCCGATAAGGTCTGCCTGTGGCCGATCTCGGCATTTTTCAGATTCTCCTTATAGATCAGCATGGGCACCATTTCCCGGGTATGTCTTGAATGACCAACAGTAGGATCGTTTCCGTGGTCTGCCATGACGATGAGGATATCTTCACCATGAAGCTCTTCGATGATTTTACCGATGTAGCCATCGGCAATGCTCAGTTTCTCCGCATATCTTTCTGCATTCTCCGCGTGACCGCTGAGATCGGTCTCCTGAACGTTGGTGCAGATAAATCCTTCTTTCATCTCGTTCATCTGATGGAGTGTTTCCTTCAGAACCGTTTCGGTATCTACGCCAGGTATGCTCGTTCCGTAATCGTTAAATACAATATCCTGGACCTTTCCGATCAGAACAACCTTATGACCGGCTTTGCCTAAGATCGTCGGTGCCTGCACGTCTGGATTGATTCCGTACCCTAAATGGATACACTGATATCCGGATTCATAGACACCTGACTTAGGCGCATTGACACCGATGTAGTGATTGTCTTTGCTTTCGATTGAACCGATCAGATTCTCTTTTGTCACATTGTTTCCGCCGAATGTGATGACTCTTGAGACTTCCACTTCTTTACGGACGACCTTTGCAATTTCGGTCACCTCACGGAAGCTGATGTGATCCAGTGCCGAAGTGACATTATATGCCTGTCCGGGGTCGGTTTCGATATTGTCTCCTATGGTCACATAATCATTCACAAGAAGAATCTGATTGCCTTCTCTTGTCACTCTTTCCACTTTGTAATTCTTCTCTTTCAGTCTTTCTTCCACTACATCAAGGTAATCTCTGAAAGGGGCTTTCTTCGGCAGCTTCGGATCCGTGCCCATAATCTCCTGATGACCATAGAAAGTGTCTGCTCCGAAATGCATAAGATCGGACTTTCCGAAATTGGCGTCCTTACTGAATTTCATCCGCCCGATCTCTTCACCCAGTGCATTCATCAGTCCAAGTTTCTCAAGATTCGGAAGATACAGCCCATCGATTTTCTCCAGTATGTGTCTGCAGGTATTGGATCTGATATCCTCGGGTCTTTTCTCTCCTACGTCCTTCATCGCGCCTATACCAAAACCGTCAAGAACAATTACAATAAATCTTCTCATCTCATTCATCTCTCTTTCGTTTTCGTGTCCGCCTAAAGATCAGTTACAGGATTGCCCTGAGCATCGAAATAGCCCAGCACCTCATAGTCGTTGTTCTCAATGCCACTGACTACAGCCACATGGCTCCTTGTGACAAAGATCTGCGTTCTGAAGGCCATGACTGCCGTATCCGAAACCTCGGTATTTCCTTTAATGGTAAAGTAGTAGTCTATATTGTCTGCGGAAGGTTCACAGATTTCATGATATTTCATCTCTTCCAGAGACTTTCCGATATATGCGCCTTCAACGTGGGAACGTGGGTAGTAGCCTCCGCCATAGGAATAGCTCAGTTCACCCAGATTATGGGAGATTTCCGAAACATATACGATGGCAGGTTTTTCCTCAGCGTCATTTTCTTTGTGGAATGGGGTTGTTCCAGTAAGTCCATGACCTGGTTCACCATGGGTGCCTCCCGCATCTCTGATCAGATCCAGAGTCCGCATTGAAGTGGCCGAAGGAAGATTGATGTCTTTTATCACGAGACCTTTTTCTTCCAGAATTTCCTTGGCTTTCTTTACAGTACCTAAATTCGGTGTTTCGCAGATGTCCTTTGTCTCTACGTCAAACAGAAAACACGGAAAGGAAGTCAGGCCGCTGATTATGACACTTTTCAGCTTCCTTGTCTCTTCCACCACATGTTCAAGTTCATCAAGAAGAAACCCGCCGTATTGTCCGGGATAAAGAAAATCCTTTTCTCCGATCACGCGAAGTGTGATGTTCTGTATAAGGTTCAGCTCTCCTGCGACCTCATCGATCTCTCTGATTTTCTCCAGGGAGTAGGTCGTAATGGTATCGGGCTTTGAAGCGATGATTTTTCTGAGCTTTGATTTCGGAATCTGAACGATGTGTCCCACGTTTCCGATGTGAATGCCGTTTCTCATCATGACTTCCGCTTCTCTGTAATCCACAACAACTGCGCCTGCATACCCTAAAGACATGAGCATCTTTGCAATCAGGGGATTTCTTCCGATCTGCTTTGTCATGAAGTAGAGTCTTATGCCAAGCCGGTCTGCTTTTTCCTTCATTTTCTCCGCATTTTTTCTGATCATATCGTAATCCAGAATATAGGTATCCGGAGAAATCAGTCCGTTCTGATGGAGTGTAAATGCGCAACGGATCAGATTGTCATTCTCTTTAAGTGTCTTGTCTAAAAACATTGCCCATTACCTCCCTTCAACAGTTTCCATGCTTTCCTTTAATATTCTGATGATCGTATCTGCTCCGCTTCTCATGGGATTGATTCTGATCATCCTTTTTTCGATATTCTCATCAAATGCCCTGAAGGTTCCAGAAACTCTGTAGAACATCGGAACAAATTCGTATCTGGATTCAGCGCCTACAGGATGAGGAGCCGCGCCGAGTTTTTCAGCTTCAATCAGCACGTCCCCTGCTATCTCCCGTTCAAACTCTACAAGAAGCACCTTGGACTGGGCATTTGCGATATAGGAGGCTCTTACTCCGTGCACTTCACCTTTGTCCAGTCTCGCTTTTGTTTCATTCAGTACCTTATTCTGTATCGCAATCATCACAGGTGCATAGACAAGTCCGCGCAGAACAGCCATGGCTTCATGTCCCTGGACCTGTCCCCCACCTGAGTAGTTCTTTCTGATCACTTCGCTGATGTATTTTTCCCTGCCGACAAGAATACCGATTCCTTCCGGTCCCAGCAGTTTGAAGCTGGAAAACGCACTTAAATCTGCACCAGACTGGATTCCGATTTCTCTTACCTTGAATACCGCATAATTGTCATCGGTGATGATTCTCATCTTGGGATTCATCTCCTTCATGATGCGGATCACATTCTTCATCTCATAACTGTCAGAAGGCTTCTGCCTTGTGTACTGAATGAGTGCTGTATCGATATGATTCACTTTCAGCACTTCCCGTAAGCTCTTTTCATCGTTGAAATCAGCCTTAACGGTTACTATGCCCATATTTTCGAATGTGGTCTGAGTCGTCGGATATACCGGAGCATCGTGAATCAGAACCGTTTCCTGAGCTTTTACCAGGGACTGGATACCTTCTCTTAGGGCTCCAGTACCGCTTCCTCTGACAAGAACGGCCTTTTCGGCACCGAAAATATCCTTGATGACATTTTCCACTTTTATGGTGAAGGACGGTTTGTTCTGCCCTTTTACCACGCCTAAATCACCCAGGGAGAGCACTTCACTGCCGCTGAAATATTTTGTTGTCAGATCTGTTATTCTGAACTGAAGCTGCATCGCTTCTTCAAGGGTCATACTTTCCAATGGATAGAGTTTCAATTATCTCTCCTCCTGTAATAAGATTCTACGAATATTGGATTCTGTCATATTCCTGATGTCCTGCTTAGAGATACCCGCTTCAACCATTTTAGGAATAAAGACATCCAGGAGATAAGCGTATCCGATACCGCCTTTATACCTGAAATTGCTCTTTCGTGTTATATCCATGGAAAGGAGTACCTTATGGGACAGACCTTCCTCGCATATTTTCTTCAGCATCTCCACTCTCAGATCATCCGGCTGATAGTTTTCTTTGCCTATGGTGTCAAAAGCGACATTTACGCCGGTTCTGATGATACTTAAGATATACTCCGCATTACCTGATAGATCCACATGGCTGATGATGACTTTATCCAGATCCATATTCCGGTTTCTGAACATCTCCACCTGCTCAAGTGCCATTGTCCCTAAAGAGGTGTGGGTGATGAGGGGTCTGCCTGTCTTGATCTGGGCTTCGATGGCTGCCCTGAATACTTTGAGTTCACTCTCCTCAAACTTGTCTACACTTGAACCGATTTCGCCTATGATTCCCGCTTTTACACCGGTATCTTCAATCCCGACCTCGATTTCCTTCACCATAAGGCTTGTTAATTCCTCTTCCGTCAGAGAATAGACTTCTTCCGGGAAGAAAGGTTCTTTATAGAAACCAGTGGAACAGATGACACTTATCCCGGTAAGCTGAGATACTTCATTCATATAGGCGACATCTCTGCCCATACCTCTGTTGGTGAGTTCAATGACATTTCTTACACCTTTTTCATAGAGATCTTTAAACTCTCTGACCGTTTCTTCCATGCAGTCAAGACGTGTATCATCGGTATTCTTAATGCCTGAAAGATCGATGGCGATATGCTCGTGTGAATATGTGATTCCTGGTTTTAGCATCTTTTGTTCACTCCCTTTGAATAGAACGTCTCAGCACTTCGCTGAGACGTTCTGAAATACTTTAAGCTGGTATCTGATACAGTCCGACCAGATATAGAATATTGATGATGATTCCTGTTGCGATGGCACCAACTGGTCCGATGGCCATTTCAACGATCGGTTTCTTGCTTGTCTTGTTCAGAACATACAGTCCGATGACGATATATAGTCCAAGTGCCTGAGCCATAGCATAAGCGGACAGCAGTCCACCAAGCAGCAGTGCCACTTCAAGAACCTTAGTCATAGCAGTTCTGATATTGTCTCCTGCTTTCTTGATGCCAGGGAATTTGTCCAGTCCTTTTGAAATCACTTCAAGAAGAAGAATTTCAACAGCCATGATGATGGCACCAAGGATGAATGCAAGGAAAGGATTGGTCACGAAGAATCCTACTACAAATACGAAGGTCATTCCTGCAGGTGCATAGACACCTGTTGTGATTGCAGTTGTGGCAACCAGCGGAACAAATCCGATGGCTCTGGCAAGAGCAGCAAGTCCGCCTTCAGCAAGCTTTCCTTCTGCCATAAGGTTAAGGGATATCGGGTCTCCTGCTACGATGGTCAGGCTTGTTGCAGCTGCAATCAGACCGCCCATGACAGCAAGGATTGGAAGGTTCTTCTTGATTTTCTTCACTCTGTCAGCAAAGATCGATGTCAGATCGATTGATGCTGCAGTCTTATCCTGTTTCTCTCTTGTCGCATAGACAAGAAGAATGATCATACCTGTCAGAAGTGCCATTCCTTCTGGATTAAGTGAAATGCTGGCTGTTCCTAGTGTGAACTTACCGAAATACATGGCGATCTGTCTGACTAGGAAAGAGATGATGAATGTGATCATACCATTCTTGTAGCCGAACTGATAAGCGACAACAAGTGCGGGGAAGATTGCAAATGCAGCGGTAACTGGTGCACTTACCTGGCTGAGGCTTCCAAGGAAATTGACTGGAAGCATTGCGAAAAGATCAACGATGAACTGAAGCCCTGCAACAAGTCCAACACCGTATAAAGCACCTGCGGCACCTGCGATCATTACGCCGTTCTTACTTCTTGGCGCCCATGTTCCGATGATGTCTGTACCCAGAAGGATACTGTGTATAAGAATGATGCTGGCTGCTATCGATACAGGAATTCCGTATCCTACAACAAGACCGAAAGACATGGCAAATGATGTGGCAACGATTGCCTTCTTGTCCATTCTTCCTTCCATATATTCAGGCACGATCGGTCTCAGACCATCGTTGAATACTGCGACACCCATATTTGATAATACTGCGGCGAGTGCACCTAAAAGTGCGATTACTACATAATTCATTATTCCACTCCCTATAGTGATTTATTTTTTGATCTGTTCTACAATGACCGGGATAACCGTTTCTGCTGCCTGTGGTGTAAAACCGAAAGCTTTCTTTCCGTTTTCCACTTCTTTTATGATTTCTTCATTGCTTCGGATATTTCCGGGCATTGCGACAGTTGCACACTGGTTCATGCCAAGAAGTGCGATAGCCATTGCAAGTGCTCCGCCTCCGCCTGTATTACAGGCTCCGAAATAGTAATCTGCTGTTCCTGTCTTTATTGCCATTGACGCTTCGATATCTGACATGATTCTGATTTCATCATCTGGACCAAGATATTTTCTGAGAATTGAAGCTACATTATCTTTATCCATCTGTCCGCCGACTACGATTTTCATTATTTCCCCTCCTCTCTCAATTGTGATTCATTTTCAAGAAGCACACACAGATGCATCTGCATGTATCCTCTTTCTTCTTCAGGCATTCTGAAGCCAAGAACTTCTTCAATACCTTCTAAAATCTCTGCCGACTGGGCAAAGAAAGCGTTGCTTTCCACTTCAGCAAAAATATCGGACTCGATTTTACTGACTGTTTCCCCCTTTTCAATACGGCTTAGGGCTATACACAGATGTGTAATCAGCATGGCCCCGTTTTTCTCATGGATGATGATATTATGGTTTTCATTGAACTGGTCAATGATTTCCAGCACCTTATGATACATTTCTTCACTTAGTTGTCCTGACATCTTCAGTATGTCCAGTCTCTGTGTTATCTCCATTCTCTGCTCCTCAATGTACATTATTTTGTATATTCGGTGTAAAAAAGAGAATCACCTAATCAGTAATTAGGGATGATCTCATTGTCCATAACTTTCTTCTGGAAATTGAGTACTGAGTCTTTATCGATATACTTTTCCAGAATCTTCATGATTTCTTTTTTATCTTTCTTGACGACAATTACAGCTTCTGTATTCTTATGATTCTCAAGGATACTGTCCACAAGGTCTGTGCTGTAGTTCATTCCATTTGATTTCGCTTCATCCAGAGTAATGACTGCAGCATCGATTTCACCGCTCTGAAGCTTCGCTTTCAGAGAATTATATGGGATGTTGATGAGTTCCACATCCATATCCTTAACGATTTTCTTTGTGATCAGTTCCTGATCTCGTGAAGTGATATCGATACCGATTTTCATTTTATCCTGAATCGTTCTTACCGATGGGTCATGAAACACCATAGCATGATTTCCGACATAGGAATCTCGTCCGAAATTCATCAGAACTTCTATCTGATAGCCTTCTCTTATGAAATGCTCTGCTGCAAGCTTTGACATCACCGCAAAATCATATCGGTCCTGCATAAGAGAATCCATACGGTTTATAGCTCCTCTCATATAGGCAAGGTTAATGGAAAACTTCGAAGCCAGCTCACTGTTGTATAGTCCGGTGGCAAGCCCCTCATACCTTTTGGTATAAGGCAGCGGCATTACGCCTACGATGAAGTTGATGTCTGATACCTGAAGCAGCTTGATGTGATCGATTTTGCTCAGGTAGGATCCCAGATGGCCTCTTCTGTCGATTTTCACCGCATTGACGTCAGAGAGGAATTTAAGTGCAGATTGAACAGTACCTCTGGCTAAGGAATATTTCTCCGCTATCTGAGCCACTGTGTCAATTCTATCGCCTTCCTCTTTAGTGAGGAATTCCTTCGAAAGACTGGTGATGATATATGCATTTTTATTGACCAGCTTTTTCTTTAAATCCATTTCAACCGCCAACGTACAATATTTTGTACTTTCATATTAGCATAGGACTAAAAGGTTTACAACCATTATATTGATTTTTTCCTGAAAAGCTTTTTTTGTCTTTCTAAACTCCGGTTTTTTTACCGGGTATGAAGAGAAGAAGACCATGAGAGAGACACTTTTACCCCCATCTCATGGTCCTTACAATCTGAATCACGATCAGATCACTCTGTTTCTCAATATTCCGATTCCTTCGATCTCACACTCGACGATGTCCCCTTTTCTCATGAATCTCGGAGGGTTAAATCCTTTGCCGACACCTGCAGGTGTTCCGGTTGCGATGATGTCTCCGGGCTCAAGGGTGATTCCCCTCGAAAAATCCGAAATGATCGCAGAAATGTCGTTCATGAGAAGCTCGGTATTTGATTCCTGTCTCTTTTCTCCATTCACTCTGCTCATGATATCGAGTTTTATGGGGAACTTCAGTGCAGATTTATGGACAATCACAGGCCCCAGTATACTGTGGGTGTCAAGACTCTTGCTCTTGTACCACTGGAGATGCTCAGTCTGAAGCTTTCTTGCCGATACATCATTGAAGATGCTGTAGCCGAAGATATACTCCTCTGCCTTCTCTTTAGGAATGTCTATGCCCCGCTTACCGATGATAACTGCCAGCTCCACTTCGTAGTCAAGCTCCTCATCGATATCGGAGAAAGCTCTGATATCCTCGTCGTTACCGATGATTCTTGTGGTCCTCTTGGAGAAATAGACCGGTTTTTCACGGTTCTCCAGATCGTCTCTCAGAAACATCGAAGATTCCCTGATGTGGGAAGCGTAGTTCACACCTACACAGATGATGTCGTGTTTCGGACGGATTATTGGTGATCTCATCATGACCTCTTCCACAGGCACCCCCACATTCCTTTCATTGACCAGTACCTGAGACAGGATTTCGATGTCCGTATCCGTCACCTCTTCGATAAATCTGTTCATGTCTAAGTATCGTTCATGACCGATGATCCTCGAGATGCGCAGGACTTTTTTCTCGTCCAGGCTGAGAACGCCGATCTGTTCTTTTCCTTCATGGATAAATGTCAGAAATTTCATAGTGTTTCCCCCTGTTTTATCTTTCTGTCGTCTGCTCTCTGACTTTATAATATATGTCTTTTGTCACAATATAGTTTTCATGGCTGATTTTATCCCACTCTGTTTTCCTGTATTTGAGCCTCTTCAGAAGAGAGTTCATGTGGTCCTCGTTATACGGCCAGAATATATTCATCTTTACAAATTCCAGCGCATCGTCATGATTTTCATGGGAAGGATCGTGATATGCTTCAAGGAACTCATAGAACATGTCCATGCCGCCTACATTTTCCGGAGGCGCATCCCCCTCTCCATCAAGAAGCATGGGATAGCCGAAATAGTAGTCCTCTACGATCTCAAGCAGCGTGATACAGAAGGTCCAGCTGTCACCAAAATCATAGAGATATTCGATCTCGCCGTACTTTTCGAGGTAATCATCAAACTTCACCTTGCTGGGAAAGAGCGCTTTCTTTTTCATCTCTTCCTGAAAACTCTTCTCGAATTGGAGAAACTTCTCTTCTGTCTGCTTGAGTCTTTCCTCATAGTAGTTCAGGTTGTTCTGAAAGTCGCGATGCTCATCGATCTTAGTGAGATCGTTGGTCACAAAGCTGTTTTCTTCCTTGAGGTCGAATCTGTAGAGATGACCGCCAAGTTCAGATTCCCTCCCACTGAAGTTCGTCACACGCATGATGGTTTCATGAAGCCTGTGAAAGGTTCCGCCGGCAGGCATCACAACTTTTCGAAAGATCAGAGGATCTGAATCATTAAGCTCAATTTTTAAGATGTATGCTTTCAAAGTAAACTCCTTTTAAGCGCTATTGACGCTTCTGTCTGTTGAACTTCACATCCGGTCTTTCCTTATGTCCGTAGATTCTCGGCATGAATTTCTGGTCGATGTATGGTGCTAGTGCATTCATGATGAGGATGGCAAAGCCCACTCCGCCGGGGTAGTCAAATGCGATACGGAAGAAGGCGGTGAGAAGTCCCGCACCTATGGCAAACACGGTCTTTCCTTCCGGGGTCAGCGCACCGGAGCTATAGTCCGTTGCCATGAATACTGCCGCAAAGAAAAGTGTTCCGGAAAGTGCATGGCTTGCCATGAATTCAAGATTGAATCCAGAGTAGAATCCGGTCACAACCATTGCCGTAAGGATGTAGAGCAGCGGAATCTTCGGGTGGATGATCCTTCTTGCGATGAGATAGATCATGCCGACAAGGATAAGAGCCTTACTGGTTTCTCCGGCATTTCCGCCGAGATTGAATCCGAAGAAAAGATCGCTTATGCCAGGCACCGCTTCAGCCACTGTCTTAGTCCCATTACCGAGGTATTCCAGGGGCGTTGCAGCCGATACGGCATCGGGTCCCGGCAGCACCCAGCTGGTGATCCAGGGTGTAAAGAACACCTTAAGCATGACTCTTGCGGCAAGAGCAGGATTGAACCTGTTTCTGCCGATTCCCCCGGCCATCTGCTTGACCACGATGATGGCAAACAGAGAGCCGATGACGACGGTCCACCAGGGTGCGGTCACAGGAAGGCTGAGGCCAAGGAGCACACCGGTGACCATGGCGCTTTTATCGTTTATGGTGATCTTCTTATAGGTCAGCTTCTGATAGAGGTATTCGCTGCCCACTGACGTTACGATCCCAAGTGCAACAAGAAGCAGCACTTTCCATCCGAAAAAGTATACAGCAGCTGCAGTTGGCGGCATCAGTGCAATAAGCACCTGATTCATGACCCATGCTGTGGTTCTTGGTACCCTTATGTGAGGTGAAGGTCCTACACGCAGTTTTTCTTTCATCTCCATTCTCATGCTATGCCCCCTCTTTCTGCTGCTGAGCTTTTATGGCTGCTTTTGCTTCTCTGATGTTTTCAAGAAGAGGAATCTTCGAAGGACAGATATAGGAACAGTTCCCGCATTCTATACAATCCATGGCACCAAGCGCTTTCGCTTTATCCACGTCCCCTCTCTTGAATGCCTCACTGATGAGAATCGGCTGAAGATTCACCGGGCATACGTTGATGCATTCGGAACACATGATGCAGTCGCTCTCTTCTCCGATTTCCGCTTCCTTTGCATTCAGCACAGTGATGGCGGTCATGGCTTTCACAATCGGTACACTGACATCAGCCAGTGCTCTGCCCATCATCGGTCCGCCGCTTAAGATCTTCGCAGGATCTTCTTTAAAACCGCCGCAGTCGTGAAGAAGTGACTCCACAGGTGTTCCGATCCGAACCAGAAGGTTCCTGGGTTCCTTCACAGGGGAACCTGATACGGAAATCACTCTCTGATAGAGAGGTTCTCCCAGTTTTACAGCGCGATATACTGCTCTTACCGTTGAGATATTCATGACCAGAGTGCCTACCTCGGAAGGCAGCCCTCCAGGCCTTACTTCTCTTCCTGTCAGATTCTTGATGAGATTCTTTTCCGAGCCTTGTGGATACATGGTACGAAGGGTTTTTACGGTAATATCCGTAAAGTCCTTAACCGCATCCGATAGTGTTCTGATCGCTTCCTGTTTGTTGTCTTCCACAGCAATATAGACGATCTTAAGCTTCGGCAGAAGCTTTCTGACCACATCGATTCCCTTTATGATCTCATCTGTATGTTCAAGCATCACCCTGTAATCGGAGGTGGAATAAGGTTCACATTCGGCACCGTTCACGATGAGCGTATCGATGGTGCTTCCAGGAGGAGGATCAAGTTTTACTGCGGTGGGAAATGAAGCTCCGCCCATACCTACAATACCTGCACTGACGACCTTCTCCAGGATGACTTTCGGATCACTGATCTCTTCCTGCTCTTTTATGGAATCGATAAAGGTATCTTTTCCGTCGTTCTCGATCACGATACAGTCTGCCATTCCGCTCTGCGTCTGTCTTTTCTCGATCTTTATGACCTTGCCTGATACGGAGGAATGGACTGGGGCAGAAATTTTTCCGTCGGCTTCAGCCAGGAGTGTACCGATTTTAACTTCATCTCCTACCTCAACCACGGGTTTTGCCGGTTTTCCTATATGCATGGAGACCGGAAAAACCAGCTCCTTCGGGACGACTGCTACGGTGATTCCAACATTACGTGTTCTGTCTTTGTTTTCTTCGGGATGACTTCCGCCATGCTTGCCCATGAAAAATAATCGCATATGATCATTCCTTTCTGTCCTTCATACTTTATAACTGTTCTAATAACGAAATACTCTTTAAAATCAATATAATGATATAAGTATAATGTATTTTATTTAGTAGATAAAGAAATACGGCCAGGAATATGCAAAATGTTCATACCTCGCATCTGAATAATCCATGGATATAAACATAGTGAAATAAAATCGGTGAGGAGAGCCTCTCTCTTCACCGATACTACTTTAGTTATGAAGCTGAACGCTCTTTCGGGTAATGATTACACATCCTCTTCCTGCCTGATCTTTTCATTCAAGGCCAGCTCATAATCTTCCGGATCAAAATCAAGTGATACGGTTTTTTCTGTCCATGCAGACATATAGGTTCCGTTGATCATTCTTACACTCTTTATCCCTTCACTAAGCGGACAGATGATTTCTTCCTTTCCAAGCACCGACTGGACAAAATTGTTTATGAGTCTTGCCTGAAGTATTCTATTGGGCTGCTTCTCGAAGGTCTTCTCCTCTACCCTGTAGGGCACTTCAGGAAAGTTCTCTTTTGTCTCCTTTGCAAAGTCTTCCTCATCCTCGGCAAGCTTTGTGATTTTCACCTTGCTGTCATTCTCGATGACGATCTGACCTTTACTGAAGGAAAGCTCGAAACGGTTGGTTCCCGGACTTTCATGAGTTCCTGTGAGAAACTGTCCTGATGCTCCGTTGCTGAAGAACATATGGATCATCACATCATTTTCCGCGGTGATGGGTCTATGGAAGCCTTCTTTTGTAAACGCGACGACCTTTTCAGGCATTCCCGTCATCCAGAGAAGCGTATCCAGCTGATGTATGGCCTGATTGATGAGCACTCCTCCTCCTTCTGCCTTATAGCTTCCTCTCCAGATGGTCTGATTATAGTAGTCATAGGTCCGGTAGAGATTTGTCACCTGCCAGATGGCACGTCTTAGCTCCCCCATGTCACCGCTGTCCACAAGATCCTTTACAAATCCGTAGAGTTCGCTGCTTCTGTAATTGAACATCACACCCGCTTTGAGATGAGGATAGGCGTCCGCTGCTTTATTCAGCGCTTCCACTTCCTTTATCCTTATGCCCACAGGCTTCTCGATCATCACGTGTTTTCCGCTTTCAAGAAGCTTCTGCGCCATTTCAGGGTGGTAAACGTGTGGCGCTGTGATGATGACCGCATCGATTTCATCTGCCTCCAGCATCTCTTCCAGGCTGCTGTAGAGCTTCGTCTCCTTAAGATCATACTGAAGTAGAATTCTTTCAAGATTTTCCCGGTTTCTTGAGGTCAGTGCGGAAAGCTCCGCATCTTTAATGAGTCCTTTTGAAAACATGGAGATATAATCTTCTGCGATATGTCCGATTCCTATAATACCTACTTTAACCATAATGCTCACATCCTTGTATTTCTTAGTACCATCTTATCATCAAAACCCCCAGAATCTAAGCATGTTTTATCGCCTCACCCGCCATATGACCACTTTTTGTGCTTCTTCCGGACATCATAGACGAAAAGAGCACCGCATTCCTGCAGTACTCTTAAAAAGAGGGGTCTCTATATTAAGCTCATCATTTATATGACAGTATGGTTCCAGGCCTCACAGAAGATTCCGATTCCCTTGTCGGTAAAAGGGTGCCTGAAGCTGTCCCTGTATACCTCTATCCCTGCTGTCACGATATCTGCACCGGCAAGTGCACAGTCTACCATCTGCTTGGGGGTTCTGATGGCCTCTTTTACCCAAGCTGAGATCTCATCCAGAAAGGCGTAGAATGATTTCCCGCTGTTCATGATGTGTTTCGGATTGGTGGTGACACCATCAATTCCGAAAGTATGATAAGCCGTTCTGACTAAGGATATCCTTAATTATAAGTATAGGGAAGAAATAAATTATGATTACTATATATTTTATTCATCGAGACTTCTACTTAAGTCTTTAGCAGACAGAAAGAAGCAGGCCTTAGCCTGCTCCTTTATTTATGTTTATTGATGTCTATCCTTATCAGTCTTTAGATGTTTCTTCTCTTTCTAAGAAGGAGAACTCCGCCAAGTGCCATCAGGATACCCAGACCGTACCAGATCACTCCATTTTCAGCGCCAGTACTTGGCAGCTGTGGCTGTGGTTTTGGTGGTGCAGGTGTCGGTGGCAGTGGCTTAGGATCCACGTCTTCGAATTCGAGAATGTTGACTACTGTCAGTTCGAAAACTTCACCGTCTTCGTCCAGTATGACTGTCTTAGATTCCGGATCCATGATGTAGTCCTCTGGTGCACTGATTTCCGTTACGATGTAGGTGCCCAGTGGTAATACCGTTTCAAGGATTCCGTCTTCATCTGTTGTTCCTCTGAATACGAGGTTTCCTTCTTCATCTTCCACTTCAAAGACTACGCCTTCTACAGGGAAGTCAAAGTCGTCGACTTTTACGATTCTTAAGGCTGCTCTTAGCTGTCTGTTCAGGATGTTGTAGCCTGTTACAGTCGCCTCATATCCTTCTACCGGATCTTCAGTTACGGTGTAGACAAAGGCTTTTCCATCTTCGTCAAACTCTGGGAGTTCTGTGAAGCTGTAGGTCCACTTGTCATCTTCGTCTTTGGATAAGGTCACTTCGTCTATTTCCACTCCATTCTGAAGCAGATTGATGACGATGCTCTCTGGTCTTTCAGACAGGTCATCCCAGGTCTTTTCACCATTAACGTTAACCATGCCTGTTCTAACATTCTGAATGTCATAGCCTGCATAGAAGGTATTATAGCCTTCAACAGGAAGTTCTTCCACTTTGTAGGTGTAGGCGATTCCGTTTTCATCAAACTCTGGAAGCTGGCCGAAGCTGTAGTTCCATTCATTTTCAGCTGTGACCACTCTTCTGTCAATCTCTTCACCGTTTCTTGTGAGGATTGCAGTGATGGATTCCGGTCTTCCTTCTTCACCTTCGTCGAACCAGCTCTTCTGTCCTTCGATTTCTACCGTTCCGACTCCTGTGTTTGTCACGGTGAAGCTGCCATCTTCATTTTGGATGATGGTGCTTTCATAACCTTCTGCAGATACTTCTTCCAGGTAGTATTCGATCGGCATACCGTGTTCATCAAACTCTGGAAGGTTCTCAAATGTGAATGTCCAGTCGTTTTCTTCGGACAGTACTGCCATTGCGACATGTGTATGGTCGATCATTTCATCCATTGTCATTTCCGAGAATTCTCTGTCCATTTCGTGTATTCTTCTGTAAAGATGTACAGTGATTTCTTCGATGTCTCTGACTCCGTTGTCTTTCCATATCTTTTCAACAGGTATGTCGATTTCGCCGGTGCGGATGTTATGGATATCCGTTCCGATGATTTCTGTCCTGTATCCGTCAACTTCAACTTCATCTATGGTGTATTCGTATGCGATACCCTTTTCATCAAATTCAGCCAGGTTTTCAAATGAATAGCTCCATTCGTTTTCTTCGCCGATTGCAGTTCTCGCGAATTCTTCACCGTTCTGAAGGAGAACGACTGTTATGTATCCAGGCCTTAAGCTTGTGCCTTCTTCATCCATCCAGTACTTCATACCTGATACACTTGTCTCGCCGGTTCTGAGATTGGTTATGGTGTAGCTTCCGTCCTCATTCTGTTCCACTGATGAAACATATCCTGTGACTTCCACTTCTTCTACGAAGTATCTGATCTGCAGTCCGTTTTCGTCAAACTCAGGAAGATCTCTGAAGATATCCTTCCAGTCGTTTTCTTCATTCAGTTTCATGGTCATGACTTCTTCTATGGAGACGGCCTGTGGTGCTGCGATACGGTAAATATACCAATAATGAGGCTCACATGAAGTCCAACGAGAATCGCAAGTATTTCTTTTCTGAGGACTCTATCTGTGCTTTTCTTCAGATTTCTGGATACTAAAAATATGGCCAGCATCATAAAGACAGCAAAATACAGCGCCATCCACGAATCAAGCAGAATATCCGGCTGATAGATAAGCCAGCTTTTGTCATGCTTCCTGATGACTTGAATGAGCTCTCCACCACTTGCACTGATGAAAAAAATAACAACTGTAACAGGCACCGGGAAGTATATCGCAGCAAGCTGTTTTCGTTTCAGTACGATATCCAGACCCGATGTCAGTATCAGATGATGCAGAAGAATACTGTAGAAAGTTCCCCAGCCGATGACACTCATGAGAAACAGGTACCGCCCTCCCCCTATTGTCTCAGCATGGTTCATGAGCGAAAAACTGAACGCCCATACACTGGTGGAGCAGCACAGATAAAAGAAACTCCGGTTGATCCTCTCCTTCGGATTGAGGTAATAGGCATGCATACCCACATAGAAATAAATAATCATCGTCAGATAGAATAACATCGATAATAAAGTTGATGCCATGATACATACACTTCTTTCCATTAAATAATCCGCTGCAGCATTTTAAGGTTTCAGCCTGAAATATCATTCAAAATTTCAATTATATTTCACCTATTACACTTATCGGCAATATTCCAGCATTTTATAGCTTCCACGTCTGATTATCTTGAGATGTAAGGGAATTTACCTTTAATATCATCGAAGCCTCCTATAAATCTGTCGATTTTCTGTGCTGCGCCATGGCATCCATGACGCGTTATGAAAAAAGTGCGCATTTTAGAAGATCTGGAAATGTTCTATGAATTTTCATGAAAATGGCTGTTTCGCTTCTTCGTCCAAATGCAGGATTCAAGAAGATGCACTATAATAGTAGGTATATTACGGATTAATACTGACGGCAATGGAGGAGATTAATCATGAAAGCAGTTGTTGTAGGGGATGCCACCCAAAGAGAACTTCAGATCAAAGAGATGGATATACCCATTCCACGAGATAACGAGATTCTGGTCCGTGTTCATGCTGTAGGGCTCAATCCTGTGGATTATAAGGTGGCCGCTTCCGGACACCCTAGCTGGTCCTACCCTTTTATACTGGGTCTTGATATAGCGGGCACAGTAGTTGAAACCGGAAAGTCTGTAACGCACCTTTCCCCCGGAGACAGAGTCTTCTACCATGGCGATCTGTCAAAGCCTGGAGGGTTTGCTGAATATGCCGTGACAACCGCACACACAGTAGCCAGTATTCCAGGCGGCGTGAGTTTTCAGGAGGCAGCTGCACTTCCCTGTGCAGGTCTTACCGCCTATCAGGCCCTTCATCGAAAAATCGATATGAGCAATATGGAATCCATACTGATTCACGGCGGCGCCGGCGGTGTCGGTGGTTTTGCCATACAGCTGGCCAAGCGTGCAGGGCTTAAAGTCATCACCACCTGCTCACCCGAAAATAATGACTGGGTTTCAAAGCTTGGTGCCGATTATGCCATAGACTATAAAAATGAGGATATCACTTTAAGGGTAATGGAAATTACGGATGGTAAAGGGGTAAACACCATTCTGAACACTTTAGGTGCAGAAAGCGCTCAGGAGGATATTTTGAGATTATCCTACAACGGTCATCTCATCTGTATCGCTGATCTTCCCGATCTTGCGAAGGTCAACTTCTGGAGTAAAGCGATATCAGTTCACACCATCGCCCTTGGCGGCGCTCATGGATCAGGAAACTACGCAGAGCAGAGGGATCTGTCCAATATGGCTAGAGAGCTCATCAATCTCTTATCCATCGGCGGAATACTTCCAATGATCGAAAGCAGAATCACTCTTGAGGAAATCCCCGAAGGATTTAGACGTCTTTCCTCAAGGCACGTGAGAGGCAAGATTATCGCAGAAATCATTCCTGAAGGTCCATCAAAATAAGAATCCGCTCTATACAAGAAAGGATATAACGAAATATGCTGTTACATTGTCAGTCTACCTGAGCTGTAACAGCTTATTTTAATGAATTATTCTATCTGATCATTCGGGGAAATAATCATACTTCTGATCTTAGAAGTCGTAATCACATCATATGAATACGAGACAGAACCGGGACTTAATATATGGTCTTTAATATATATCCACATTCACAGACATCACTTTAATCCATGTCGGATTCAGAACACCCAGTTGCAGCCTGTAAAAATAGTATCGTAATATCTTATGGGAGAGCACAGCAGATCACTACTGTAAGGTTCTAAATCATCCTCTTCAACGGAAAAAACAATCCGCATCCTGGGCTTAGGATGCGGATTGTTTTTAGTTACCCGATATCTTTATTCGATGTCGATTTTTCTGCTGGTATCAGCTGATTCTTTCTTAGGAATATTGATTTTCAGAACACCGTCTTCAAGTCTGGCTTTGATGCCTTCCTCATCAGCCTCCTGAAGATAGATGTTTCTCTGCATGGAACTTGTTCTTCTCTCTCGATGAATAAAGTTCTTTTTCTTCTCTTCCTTTTCTTCCTCTCTGCTGATGCTGATGCCGAGTCTTCCATCTCTTAAGGAAAGATTGATTTCTTCTTTCTTGACTCCGGGAACTTCAGCGTGAACAATATACTCTTTGTCTTCTTCCTGAACATCCACCTTAAAGGTATCTGCCTCAAGATATCTTCTCATAGGCCATGCTTCCGTAAAAAAGTCATCCAGCATGCTATGAAGGTCATCAACATCTCTTGATACAATGTCATTTTTTCTTCTGTTGAATGGTATTAATCCTGCCATACTTTCCAACTCCTTTAATTTCAGTTTATGTAACATTAGCACTCCAGCCCTTCGAGTGCTAATCAAATTACAATTATGTTATAGCACAGGTATTTTGAGATTTCAAAAATGATTTTTCAAGAAAAATGGCGTAAAAAACAGACAGGCAATGCGCCTGTCCGTTAATTTAAATTTTTCAATTTTTTGAGGCTTAAACTGAACATAATCCCGGAATTCCAAGAATCAATCATCAGCCCTTCGGTGGATAAGGATCATTTCCGTAGGAGTTTCTCTCTCCAATGGTCCCGTCCAGCTTATGTATGATCAGCTCCGTCTTCTGGTTCATCGCAATTTCCTTTGCGATCTTTACAGCCTCTTCCTTGGTTTCTGTATGGTGACTTGCTCTTTTTGCATCTTCTCTTTTGACATCCCAGCCGCCGTCCGGATTAGGCAGTACATGATGCGCATCATTTGCCATAATATACGCTCCTTTCATTCATCTCATTCTATATTTCTGTATGATCTTCTGAGAGTATTACACTTACTCCTTCATCATAAGTCATAGATATGAGGGTTTTGCATATATTCGGTAAAAATGGTTTGAACAAAGTGCTCACCGCTATCATGCTTAATAGACATGAGGAAAGGACTTAGAGTAGAGAAGCATCAGAATCCTTCATATGCTGAAGATTCTCTTCCAGCATGAGATACAGATCCATCATATGGTTGTTGTGGAAAAAGTGAACCCCTTCCATTCCGAATTCAAGAGCTGTATGGATGTTCGCAAGAGTATCGTCGATGAATACGCACTCTTTGGGATCCAGCTGATATTTTTCAAGAAGAATCTCATAGATCTTTCTCTGAGGCTTCATTTCCTGATGTTCATAGGACACAATCTTCCCGTCAAAGAGATCAAAGAACGGATAGTACCTTATGGTATTCTCAAATCCTCTTTCAGGATAGTTCGAGAGCGCATAAAGGTTGTAGCCCATCTCTTTGAATTTTCTCAGGAAGTATAGGGATACTGGCATCTCACTGATGAGAAAATTCTCCCAGTGATAGATGATTCTTTCCACTTCCTTCTGATACTCAGGAATTCTTGTGATGATTCTTGACGCGGCTTCCACCTCGCTCATCTTACCATGGTCGAGAAGCTTCCACTCCTCGCTGCTGAATACTTCGTTATAGAGTAACTTCATGAGCTCCGGATCCTGTCCGTAGTGATTGACCAGCCACTCTGTGGGATCAAAACGGATCAGTACATTCCCGATGTCGAATATGATGTTTCTGATTTTATTCATTCTTTTTATCCTCCCGCTGTTTATTTTCGAAATCCTTGTTCAGTATTTATTCTTGTAGTTACTGGCTAATTTATGTAGCCTTCTCTAACTTCATTGATGCAGTCATCGATCATTTTGTAGTAGAATCCCTCTTCTTTTGACCATTCGCAGTATACAACCTTTGTAAGATCTTCCACTCCAAAAGTCTTCATCTCACCTTTCAGCCACACCTCTTCTTTTCCGATGTATTTCAGCACTTCGCGCTGAACTTCACCTTCATCGATGAGCAGAAAATTGTAGTAGTCTTCCTTGGATGAGTCTTCTACGTTTCTGTACTTTGCGTACCGGATCACCGAAAACCTTCCGTCCGGTTCGAGAAAAAGATCTTTCACTTCCCTGAGGGAAAAAATATCTTTCTGCCTCAGTACACTTCTCAGCTCTTCCATCTCGATATTGGCTCTGTCAAAGAGTCTCATGTTCAGTTTACCATTCTCGATGATATGATCAGGGGTTCCTCTGAAAACTGTTCTGAACAGATTGTACTTCTTGGCCAGAAGATCCATGATATAGATGCTCAGAGTCCAGACCATAGCCGTGAAGATGAACGGAAGAATACCGATTTCATCGTCATAGAAGATGCTGTCGAGAATTCCTCCGAATACAATGACATGAACAAGGTCAAAGGGCGACAGCTGAGCCAGATTCTTCTTCCCCAGGAGCCTGAATGTCAAGGTCAGGGTTAAAATTCCGATCACAAGTTTTATAGCCTGAAGTCCATAATCCATAACAATCTCCTTCTCATTCTTAGTAATAATCAGTACGATCCATTTCGAAAAATCAATTTATATGAGCCTTTATTATCAGATACAGTTTCTTACATCCATCGTCCTACACCTCAAGTTCTCTCATGTAGACACTTGGACTTTTGCCCGTGACTTTTTTGAAGATGTTGCTGAAGTAGTGGGCATCATTGTAACCCACAAGGTATGCCAGTTCGTAGATTTTGGGATGATCCTTCTCCATGATGTGGATGGCTTTTTTCATCCTGAAATGGGTAAGATAATCCACAAAGGTATACCCTGTTTCCCGTTTAAAGAGCTTAGCCAGATAGCTTTCGCTGATGCCAAGCTCTTCTGATATCTTAAGGCACGTGATGTCCTTCATGTAGCTGTCATCCATGCATCTGATGCACTGCAGGACATAACGGTTGGCATCAGTTCTTTCTGTGCCGGGATACTCTTTGAAGAAGTCCAAAGCCTGTTCCTCACTTCCTAGCCGCTCCTCGTTGATTTCACCGATCACCTTTTCCAGAACCTTTTCCAGTTCCTCATCTTTGAACGGTTTAAGGAGGTAGTCTGTGACTCCGAGACGCAGTGCGCTTCTGGCATATTCAAAATCCGAATAGCCCGAGATGATGATGAAGTGCATATTATGGTCCTCTCCAAGTGACTCGATCATCTCTATCCCCGTCATCCCTCTCATTCTGATGTCCGTAAGGACAATCTGAGGTTTCTTCTCTTCGATGAGTTTCAGTGCTTCCTGAGCATTTGCCGCCTCACCCACCACCTGACAGCCGAATGCCTGCCAGTCTGTGGTCATGATGATTCCGCGACGGATCATTTTTTCATCTTCCACTACAACAACCCTGATCATTTGCTGCCTCCTTCGGGGATCGCGATGCGTATGGTCGTTCCCCTTTTCAGTTCAGTGAGTATCCTGACGCCGTAGCCCTTTCCGTAGATGAGCTCGATTCTTTTATGGACATTGATGAGCCCGATTCCGCTGTCTGCATGTTCTTCCAGCAGCTTCACCGCAACCGTCTCTTCCATCCCGATTCCGTCGTCCTTCACTTCAAATATCATCCTGCCGGCTTCCTTGAAGCCTAGCACTTCCAGATGTCCCTTTCCTTCCAGGCCATGAAGAATGGCATTCTCCACAAGAGGCTGCAGAATGAGCTTCGGAATCTTGAGATCCATGAGACTTTCGTCCACGCGGATGTCATAGGAAAGATCATCATCATAGCGCGCCTTCTGTATGGAGAGATAACTCTCAAGCCAGGATAGGCTGTGCCTTACGGTCTGGAACTCTTCGGCATCCTCCATGGATATGCGAAGAAGAATTGCGAGATTTGTGATGAGACTGATGACTTCGTCCGTTCTCTGCATCTTGGCCATCCACTTGACCGTATCCAGCGTATTATAGAGAAAATGGGGATTGATCTGGGACTGAAGCATCTTCATTTCCGATTTCTTCAGTCTGTCCTTGCTTTCGATGATGTTTCTGATAAGAAGATCCAGCCGCTTCGCCATCTTGTTATAGCGCTGCATGAGCTCACCGATTTCATCGGTTCTTTCTACCGGGAACCTCTCGCTGAAGTCCCCCTTCTCCACTTTCTTCATATAGTAGACCAGATCCTTCACCGCACCCGACACGGACTTCGAAACCTTATAGGCAAAGAGCAGTGCAATGACGAGGGTAAAGAGTCCGATATTGAACAGGATTTTCAGAAGAAAGGTGGCATTGCTTTTGACATCTTTAAGAGAGGAGTAGGAAACGATCCGAAAGGGATAGTTTGCGCTGGCTCTGTAGGAAGCATGAAAGGAATCATCCTCGATGGCTGTGGTGTAGCTTCCGCTCGGCGCGGAAGAATCATATCCAGCATCCACTTTAAACGGTCTTGCCTCGTTCTCAATCTGATTCTTGCTGTAGAGCACGTTGCCGATCTCATTGACGATGAGCACTTCCCAGATGTTTCCCTGATTCTTGCTGTGGATGATGCCTGAAAGCTCTTCCCTTCTGATATCCACCAGAATGAAGCCTTTAAGCTGATCTTCCTCTATTACAGCCTTGGCCGCAGTGAGCGCTTTATCGTTCAGCTTTCGTTCTGCGTAGCTTGCAGGATGAAAAACGATGGCGTCATCGGACAGGCCCGCTTTTCGCAGAACCCCCCAGCTCAGGTAGTCTTTTGTATTATAGTGCCTGGGTACGACGTCGGACTGAAATAGTGTCTTTCCGTCCATGCCGAGTAGGTAGAGAGACATGGTGGAGGTCCTACCTGAAAAGAGGTAGTACATCTTCTCGTATATGGCTCTTGTCTCCTCTTCCGTAACCGTCTGATCTTCCATGACCTTAAGAACAAGGGGGTCCTTTGAAAGGAGCGAGACCGCCTGCTCGTAGAATCCGTACATTGAATCCACATCAGCTGAAACCTCCTGAAGATAACGCTCCGCCTCTTCCTCGATATTGCTTCTGAAGATTCTCTCGGAGAACCCGTAAAGAAGACTGGTGATGAGAAGAAGAGGAATCATGGCCACCAGAAAATAGGTGACAAAAAGCTTGGCGAAAAATGAGCTTTTAAACTTTTTCAACTGCGTTCTCTCCTCCTTCTCTCCTTATGCAGGGTAAAGCCTGCAGGCAAAGCATATCTCTTCTGACCGGTCATAGGATTTCAGTCTTTTTATCTTCCGCACACTCATTTTATGTCCTCGTGTACATTCCATTTTATCACTGAGGTATTTTAACCTGTTCTCTTATTATAATACATTTTTGAAAGAGATTGAGCTCTACAAAAGAGATCCCGCGAGAATCCTTACTCACCAAAGAGAGACTCAGGATAATGGCCGGTTTCCACAAGTTGTAGAATGGCCGCTGAAACGTCATCCTTATCTTCCTTGTAGGTCATGCCCATCCACTGGTCGCGGGCTTTTATGATCTTAAGATTTTCCCCGCTACGCTTTCTCAGCTCATCCATGGCTTCAGGCAGGTAGAACTCATCTTTCAGAAGTTCAGTGTCTTCCTTCAGAAGAAACGCTTTAAACACAGGCTCGAGATCATCCAGCACCTCTTTCTGAACACCCCAGATGTTCATGGAGACCAGGGTATCTTTCTTAAGCTCGATCTCTTCCTCATTAACCTTAGCAAAGATTGCATCTTCAGCTTTAAAGATTTTCTCTCTTTCCTTTATGGAGACGAGGTAACCCCTCTCATCCACTTCAAGAATGCCTCTTGATACCGCACCTTTTTCTGAGAGCGTATTTTCCACCGGATAGCCCGGTATGACCATGGATTCTCCTTTTAAGAGCTCATCATAAAGATCCTTAAGGACGCCTCTGCCATAGAGATCATCTGCATTAAGAATCACGAAGGGTCCATTCAGATGATGTCGTACACAGTAGAGGGCATGGCCTGTTCCGAGCGGCTTCTTCCTCTCCTCGGGTATTTCTGTTCCCTCGGGAAGAATGCTTCTGTCCTGAAAAACAATCTCCACAGATACGACCTTACTCAGGTTATCTCCAAGGCCTTTCATGAACTCCTTTTCCATACCTTCTCTGAGTATGAAGATGAGTCTTCTGTATCCGATCTTTACCGCGTCATAGGCAGTATAGGCCATAAGGCTCTGCCCTCTCGGTCCGATGTCCGCCAGCTGCTTGTTTCCGCCGAAGCGTTTTCCCATACCTGCGGCCATGAAAACCAGGGTTACGCCCTGATCGGGATTTTCATTCTTTAAACTGTTTTCGTCTCTTGTCTTTTCCATTTTTCTTTTCTCCCATCTGATATTCTTGATCTATCCTGATTCATGATGTGATGAAAGGCACCGATTGCTCGATGCCCCTTTTTTCAGTTATAGATCCCGTAGTGTTCAAGGAAATTCTCGGCAAGTTTCTTCGCTTCCCGTCTTGTGGGCATTTCCACAAATACACGAAGCAGTTTTTCCGTCCCCGAGAAACGTGCCACGATCCATCCGCCGTTTTTGTAGTAGATCTTCATGCCGTCCTCATAGGAGACTTTCTCTACCGGATAGAATTCTTCAGGCAGTTCCTTTTTCTCGAATAACCGCTCTTTAAGCTCCAGTTCCTTTTCGGCAGTGAGGGCAAGATTCTCTTCATGCATATAGAATGAACCGTATTTTTCCTGAAGATGCGTCAGCATCTCGTGGATTCTTTTCCCCGTCACGCTGATCATCTCCACAAGGAGTGCTGCGGCAAAGATTCCATCTTTTCCCTTGATGTGTCCTTTGATGGTGAGTCCACCGCTGCTTTCCCCGCCGATGATTGCTCCGGTCTCGGTCATCTTGCTACTGATGTGTTTGAATCCCACAGGGACTTCATAGCATCTCTGTCCGAAATCTTCTGCAATCTTATCCAGCAGATGTGTGGTGGAGATGTTTCTCACAACTGGTCCTCTCCAGCCTTTGTACTTCAGAAGATAGTAATAGAGAAGACTCATGATGTCGTTGCTTGTGACATAGGTTCCTTCCTCGTCGATGATGCCGAGTCTGTCCGCATCACCGTCTGTTCCGATTCCGATGTCGTAGTTTCCTTCTCTTACCATATCCCTCAGCTTTCCGAGGGTTTCTTTTGTCGGAGATGGCATTCTTCCGCCGAACCGTGTGTCATGGCGGTCATTGATGACATCCACTTCACATCTGACCGTGATCAGCACGGTCTGAAGGGCTGCCTTGGAAACACCGTACATGGGGTCCACAAGGACTTTAAGTTCTCTGTTTCTGATTTTCTCCACATCGATCATGGAAATGATGGTATCCACATAATCATTGAAGGGACTGACGGTCCTTATGATTCCTCTCTTTATCCCTTCTTCGAAGGGCATCGTGAGGATATCTTCCTCATGAAGTTCCTCTATGATGCTTTCAAGCTTTGCTGTGACCATAAGGTCGGCATCTTTACCGCCTTTGGTGAAAATCTTGATGCCGTTGTAGTCCGCCGGGTTATGGCTGGCAGTGACTGCCAGACCATAATCGCAGGCGAAGGACTTGACCGTATACATGATGAGGGGTGTCGGGCTTACTTTTTCGATGAAGTTGACCGCAACGCCGTTCCCGGCAAAGACTTCTGCAATCCATCTTGAGGCTTTGTCCGAAAGAAATCTCTTGTCGTATCCGATGACAATACCGTGATGATCGACTTTTTCTCTTTTCATGAGCACAGCCAGAGACTGGGCTACCTTTATGATGTTCGTTCTGATGAATTCATCACCGATGATGGCTCTCCATCCACCTGTACCGAATTTAAGCATTTGTCTCACCTTACCTTTTATGTCAGATTGAATGTTACAAGGAGATGCTTCTACCACCTGATACCTTATTGAATACCATGATGGAAATGATGGTGGTCAGGGTCAGGATGGAGGCAAGCGCTGCTGCTGTACCGAAACTTGCCCGCACGACTTCTGTATAGACAGCCACCGATATGGTGGATGTTCTTCCCGTATAGAGGATAACCGTCGAGCTCAGCTCATTGATGGTGGTGATCCAGCTTAAAATCGCACCGGAGAACACTCCAGGAGCCATCATGACCGCTGTGACCTTAAAGAAAGTCTTCATAGGCGAAACACCCAGATTGATTGAAGCTTCCTCGATGCTCGGATCGATCTGATAAAGGATGGATGCGCTTGATCTTACGGTATAGGGCAGTTTTCTGATGATATAGGCGATGATGATGATGGCTGCCGTACCGCTTAGGACCAGTGGCTGTTTATTGAATGCGACAAGGAGCGTGATACCCAGAACAGATCCCGGAATAACATACGGGAACATGATTAAGGTATCGAGCAGACTGTTGAACTTCGATCTTCTTCTGACGATGATATAGGCCACCAGTATACCCAGTATGATCATGACCGCAAGGGCGATGACCGCATAGACGAAGGTGTTTCTGATGTTAAGGGACAGTCTGTTCATGACGAGACTGTAGTTGTCCAGACTGAATTCCTTGAGGAAAATCGGTCCCCTGGTTTTCATGAACGATGTGGTGATGACCACGATCTGCTGAACCATGGCAAGAAAGACGATGATGTAGCAGAATGCTGTTGCCAGGAACTTCTTGCCCTTAGGCAGCTCCTTGACTTCAGGCGGTCTAAGTGAGCTCATCATATAGCTTCTCTTCTCCACGACTTTCTTCTGGATGAACAGAACGCTTAGGGAGAAGACGACAATGATGACACTGAGGGTGCTTGCCATGGCGGCATTTCCGCCAAGCTCACTCATGAACTCGTCGTATACCACGACAGGAAGTGTCTTGAATCCTTCACCGATCAGCATCGGTGTACCGAAGTCTGCGAGTGAGGTCATAAAGACAAGAAGTGCAGCGGAGGTTATGGTCGGAAGAATCAGAGGGAAAGTGATGGTCATGATTCTCTTGAAAGAGGACATGCCGAGGTTTTCGCCTGCTTCTTCCAGGGATGCGTCAATGCTTGATAATGCACCTGATGCATAGAGATAGACATAAGGGAAGAACTTCAGCGTAAAGATGAAGATGATTCCGCCCAGTCCGTAGATCGTCGGTGCAGTGATGCCGATGGCTCCTAGAATATTCGTAATAAGTCCGTTACGTCCAAGAAGTATGATCCACGCGTAGGCACCGATAAATGGTGGTGAAAGAAGTGAAAGGATGACCATAAGGTTAATGAACTTCTTTCCTGCGATATGGAAACGGCTTGTGATGTACGCCATGGGCAGTCCTACTAGAACGGAAAAAATCGTTGCCAGGGTACATACGATAAAGCTGTTCTTCAGCGTATTGAAATAGTAAGGGAGCTTGAAGAAATTGAAGTAAGTCTCTAGACTGAATGCCCCTTCTTTGTTTCTCAGACTTTCCATAAACAGGGATGAGAATGGATAGATGAGGAAGATGAAGAGCAGAATAAAGCTGCCCACGGAAATGTAGTTCCAGAAGTTCAGACTGTTTCTGAAGTCGAACTTCTGTTTCTTTCGTTTCTTCTCCAAACTAGATCACCGTCCCTTCTTCGTTGTAGACCTTGATGATCTGTGGATCAACCTGGACTGTGACGACTTCTCCTATCTCTCTTAACGTTTTACCGTCTTTGGTGTATTCGTTGATTTCAATGATCTTTCCTTCTGCCAGCTCGATTTCATAGTTCATGAAATCTCCGAGGAAGGTGGAAAGCGTGATCTTTCCTCTGAATCCGACGGCATCGGAGGCTCTTCTTAATACCCCTTCTTCCGGTCTTAGGGATACAATGACTGGACCTTCATGGCCGAGATCACGATCAAGGGGCACGATGCCCTGTGGGGTTGTGATGACGGTATTGTCTCCTTCTTTTCTGGCTGTTCCCTGAAGAAAGTTGCTTGTTCCGATGAAGCCTGCTACAAACTCATTGGCGGGATACTTGTAGATTTTCTCCGGTACGTCGATCTGCTGAATGACTCCCGCTTTCATGACTGCTATGCGATCTGAAATGGCCAGGGCTTCTTCCTGATCATGGGTCACGTAGATGGTTGTGATCCCCAGTTCTCTCTGAAGCTTCTTGATGATGGTTCTCATCTCAAGTCTCAGCTTCGCATCAAGATTACTTAAGGGTTCGTCCATCAGAAGAACATCAGGTTCGATGACGATGGCTCTTGCAAGAGCGATTCTCTGCTGCTGTCCTCCTGAGAGCTTTGATGGTTCTCTGTCCTTGTATTCTTCCATCTTCACTAGGCGAAGTGCCTTAAGGACTCTCTCCTCTGCTGTCTTCTTGTCCACGTTTCTGGCCTTAAGGCCATAGGCGACGTTGTTGTAGACCGTCATATGGGGGAAAATGGCATAGTTCTGAAACACCATTCCGATGTTTCTCTTATGTGCAGGAATGGAATTGATGACTTTATCCCCAAAAGTGATGGTCCCGCCTTCGATGGAATTAAAACCCGCGATCATTCGAAGAAGTGTTGTCTTTCCGCAGCCTGATGGGCCGAGCAGGGTAAAGAATTCCCCTTCTTCCACAAGGAAATCCGCATTCTTCACTGCGTGGAAGTCCCCGTAGTATTTATCGATATTTTTGAAATTTACTGAATTGCTCACATTTACCTCCAACTAAAAAGAAAGGGCAAGATTCTTGCCCTATTCTGTTTATTCATCTTTATTCCTGTCCTGTTACGATATTCTTCCATCTTTCGAGGATTTCGTCTTTGTTGTCTGCTGCTGCCTGGAAATCATAATCCAGTAGCTTGATTTCTTCTATTGGTCCTAATCCGTCAGGATTGTTTGCATCTGTTCTTGTGGATCTCCAGCTGAAGTCTTTAGCAGCCAGGTCCTGTACTTCCTTGGAGAAGGTGAACTCGATGAATTTCTTTGCGTTCTCAAGATTCTTCGCACCCTTTATGAGCGCGATTCCGTCTGGAGCTGCTGATGTTCCTTCTTCTGGATAAACGATGGTCATGTCGCTTCCTGCGATGATGTATCTTGAAGCGGCTTTCTCAAGTGTTAGTCCTACAGCATACTCACCATCGGATACACCTTTGTAGGTTCCTGATGAGCTTCCTAGAATCTTATTGTCCAGGTTCTCTACAAACTTCTTGATGGTTGCCCAGCCTTCTTCGCCATCATCCTTGAATGCTTCAAGCATGGTTGCAAGAATGGTGTAGGATGAACCGGATTTAGCAGGATCAGCGAATGCGATCTTGCCCTTCCACTTCGGATCAGTCAGGTCTTTCCATGACTTTGGTGCTTCTTCCTGTGATACCAGCTTGTTGTTGTGGATCAGTACCATTGGCAGTGCACTGAATCCGTACCATTTACGCTCAGGATCTTTGAACATATCAGGAATCTTAGCATCTTCTTCAATTGTATAGCTTTCGAAGTGTTCCTTGAATGCATCCAGTGATTCAGCTCCGCCGCCCCACATAACGTCTCCAAGTGCGTTTCCGCTTTCCGCTTCGACTCTCTTCAATAGTTCTCCGGTTCCCGCTGCAACAACGTCTACACGGATTCCTGTTCTCTCTGTAAATTCATTTATGATCGGATTGATTTCTTCAGCGTTATGTGGTGAATAAACCACAACGCTTCCGTCCCCTTTAGCTTCTCCTTCTCCCTCTGCTTTTTCTCCACATGCAGCAAGAGCTGTAACTGATAGCATGGCAATAAGTAAAAGACTGATTTTCTTCTTCATTATTTCCCTCCTATGATGTTTTATACTTCTATTGTATGTTTCATGAAAACCTTTAACAATGTAGCATTCTGCACTTTGGTGTAATATTCAGCACTCTATAGACTATTTACATCATAAATCTCTTTCAGACTCAATGAAAAAGAGAACGAAACAATTTCTGCCTAGATCCCTTTAAAATACATATAATATGCCTGTGTCTAACTTATTGCCGCTTCTTCGCATAAATATGATGAATATTTATTATTCATCTATTTATAATTGTGAATGAGCTTTTAATCGAATTTCTTCAACTAAAATGTACAGCAGCGAACATGGAATCATTTCAGACGGGTTGTTCTTTATGTTTAAGTTTTGCTCGTCTGATTGCATCAGATTCACTACCGTTCTGACACAATAATCTATAGTTATGACCATTTGATTTTAAGTATTTCTGTCCTGTTCTTTTTGAAAATGTTCTCCTGAAACCTGCATTGCAGGTCACAGAGTCCAAATATGTACTCATTTCATTGAAATATGCTTCAAACCAGACTTCAATACATGGATTTGACCAGGCAACGTTTATCGATTCTCTTTCAGCATTTCGAATCAGCATATCGAAGTCAACCACTTTATCCCGATCGAAAACTATCCACGGCTCTGCATAATTGGGATTAAGTGACATGATTTCTTTGCAGGATGCGATCAGCTTCTTTGTGTCTCTATTGTATACCTTCAGTACCAGTTTCTTTTTTACTTCTTCTTGTAAAGAGTTTCTTAAACCGTCGAAATATTGCTGCTCCGTTTCTGTGCCATCAGTCAGAATAATATAGTATCCAAGTACAGGAATTCGCTTCTGATTATTTTCTCTCCTGGTTCTTTGACCATTTCTACTGTTTCTTGCCATGACTACTCCTCTAAAAACATATCAAAACTTCTTAACGAAGGAACAGCTCCATATTTACCAAGCAGATAATTTTTCTCGTAACTTTCATCCTTTCGAATCTTTGTTCCGTCTTCATCTACAAAATCAGCAAGAGAATATAATGATGATACTCCGTATACACTTTTTTCGGTGAACCATATTTCATCTCTGCGAAGAAGATTATTGGACAATTGCCATGAGTCATGGGTTGTGAAAACCAGTTGAGCATTGTTTATGTTGATATCCGGATTAAGAAAAATAAGAAGGAAATTTCTCACAAGTAATGGATGGAGACGAGAATTAAGTTCGTCTATAAGTAAAATTCCTCCTTCCATTAAAGTCTCCTGTAGGATAGGATATAATGCAAACATTTTCAGCGTACCACTGGATTCATCATCTAAGGGTATACTTATTGTCTCATCAGAATTTAAAATTTTATGTACTGCATCTATTTTATATCGCGTTCCCTCTTCATCATCACTACTGATTGGTTCGACATTAAATCCGATAATTGAAGGATCAAAAGCAGAGAAAAATTTTACGACTTTATTTCTTTCTTCTTCATTCTCAGCGAAATCATTGGGAATCTTAGAGGATAATACAGTCTTCATTAATGGATCACCAAAATTGGCAAAGCTGGTTTTCATAAACCAGTCCCTTACATTTTTCATTTTAGAGATTTTCAGTTTTGTTCCTAGCGAAACAATCAGAGCTTCTCTCTCCAGTGCTATTCTAATATTTTCCTGACTTTTCTTGGGAATTCCACTTAACTCCAGTACACCGGTATCATTATTTCTGTAGACAACGGACTTGTACTCTTTCGCAGTCTTTGCCTTAGTATTAAACCATTCTTCTACTATTCCCTTCTGATTGAGCGTAAACCCATAGTTATAGGTTCTCCCTACACTTTCTGAATTATCCACATAAAAAACTTCAAATGTTGTGACTTCATTTTTACTGTTCAGATCAAATAAAAAAGGAGTTACTCTTGTCATTTTGCTCTTTTGCTGTTTATCTTCACTTTCACCACCGTAATTGAAGGATTCAAGAACATAATTGACCATAAAACTGAATGCTTCGATCACATTCGATTTACCACTTGCATTAGCACCGTAGATAGCAGCAATCGGTAATAATCTTTCTCCACCGGAATCCAACACATGATGATTATGCTCTGTAATCTTGGTTGCTGTGAAGTCCAGTATTGTATCATCTCTAAATGATTTAAAATTACTGAATCTGAATTGAATGAGCATAGCACCACCTCCTAAAATAACTTTATGCGCAATTACATGTAAAATCAATTGAATTATGAGATTTTTTCTCATTTACATGCATGAAACCTAGTTTACTTCTGTAATTAATAAATTAATATTTACTATGAAGCCGCTGCACCTGATAAAGGTTCCAATATAAAACCTTACCGATACTCTTCTCGGAAGTTTTGACCTCTGATGCTTCGGGGCCGTCATAACGATTGATTCTACATAGGCTTGCGACTGGAACCTCGATATTTGTTCAACAGGAACAATTGCAATAGGGCCATCTTGAACCTCGCGGTCCAGATGGCCCTATTGCAATTGTTTCCTAGTTCATTATACAGTAGATAGTTTACCATCTTCGAAAAGATTCATGATAGTTTCAGATGTGCAGATATCTAGATGTGCTAGCCTATTTCTAACACTGGCCATAAGCTTAATTAAGTGGTAAGTTTCCTGATCCACTTCCAGTTTTATCTGATTCGTGCTGTTATAGGGATTCAGGAGATAGGATAGGAGTCCGATTTCTACATCCATAAGCTCAGTAATTTGTGTACCGAAGGTATCGATGATCGGCAAGCATTTAAGAAGCCTTTCACTCCACTTTTCGATAATTTCAATGCGTCGCTGTTCTATAAATGGAAAAAGCACATGAACCTGAGATTTCCAGATCCTTTTATTAATTAAATCTCCCTGTCCACTGGTCAGGAGATAGAAAGGATGCTGTTCTGTAAATTCAAATTCGTAAACTCCTCTCCCCGAATCTTTATAGAGGTCATATACTTTTTGTATCCCATCTAGAGGTTCTTCCCTGTTCACATCAAACTGCTGAAGAAATTCATAGCACATCTCGCTGTCGTATCCGAAGATTTCACTACTGAGATGGGCTAGATAGGTCTTGATATTTTTATTGGTCATCTCCCTTTGTGACGCTATTATAAACGCGAAAAGAAGCGTGTCATAACTTGTGATGTATTCCATTGATCTTAAAGTTTCAATATTACCTTTTCCTGATACTTTGATATTGAGATTTCTCACTTCCACCACAAAAGTGCCAGCTTGTCTTGAATGCTTTGTTTCGTCTGCATAATATGCCACTTCTCTTAGAACACTCTGGACATTTTCATCTGGAATACCTTTTAACCATATGACCCTTCCGTCCAGAATACCATGTTCTGCCAGAAACTTCTGAGTCTTCATCACCCCATTACGAAATCTTCCAGACACCCCGGAATCACCGCACGTTGTGATGAGATGCATCAGTAGACCATCTTCCACAATACCTTCATCCGAATAGTCCATAAAAATGAAATGGCAGTTGTTGCTTTTCGCTTCCTCTTCAACACTATAGCGCAGCTGCTGTCTCCAGGGAGTATCCTGCTGAACAGAAAGTATAAGGTTCTTTCTGCTTAGTAGCATGTCCACTATCGCATCTCTGAAGGATGCAGGCCCTGTGATGTTATTCCACCATAATTTATCATGTTTCACCATAATTTTCTCCTTAATCGTTGGCTTCAAGATGACTGCAGATTTCTGCTTCTGTTCCGAACATTTTTGAGAAGTCGTATTTACGAAACTTATAAAGCACTCTTCCTTCGCTTTCAAATTGGGTAAGTACACCCAGTTCTGCCATCTCCTGCAAAAGATTGCTATATTCATCATCAGGGGTTCCCGCCAGATAAGGCACCTCAAAATTCTCACCGATATCCTTAATTTCCTCAACTGAATAACCTCTTGCTCCACTAGGCATTTCCTCCACGGGATCCATGAAGAGGTAAGCCAATACATAAGCAATTTTCAGATACCTTTTATCCAGAAGAAGGTTCAGAAAGAACTTTTCTTTAATTTTGCTGTTGATGTCTTTTTCAAAAAGGATAGCCTTGAGCTTATCATGATCCAGAATATAAGGCGGATTGTTTTCTGCTGAGTAGTATTTTCTATATTTTTCTGATACGGTCTGAACCATAGTGTAACAGAAGAAATGAAGAAGGCCTGGATAATAGTTTGTCTTTAAAAGAATCATAGATATGAGACTTTCATCTTCAAAGCTATACCCCAAATAGGATAATGGTATTTTCAGAAGCTGAGCGGCATCACGGGGGCTGAAAGGCTTTATACCCAGTGGGTCACCAAGTTGAGGGATGATGCTATTTTTCTCCTTTGCAGCAGAAAGTCTTGTAACATTGTGTAATCCGGCCAGTACAAACTTAAAATGGTTGTCGGTTTCTCTTCTCAGTTCACGTAGATCCTTTAGCGGCAGGTATCCATCTGTGGTTATTGATGAGAGAAAATCATCCACTTCATCCACGAGAAGTAACAGCTTGCTATACTTTTTCTTCTCATAGTGTCCTCTGAGTTCTTCACAAAGAGATGCCCAAGTGTGATTTTTATTCTCCAATATTCCAGCTGCGGTGAGTTCCTTACTAATCTGATGCACCAGTAGTTCGGAATCCATATTCTGCGCATTTACAAATACAGTATATTCCTTGTTTTCAGGTCTGTGAGCGACACTTTTTGCACGAAGAAGGAGTGCAGTTTTACCCAGCTGTCTTCCACCGTAAACCAAACATGAACCTTTGGGATCCAGAATACTAGCCAGTTCTTTTTTTCTCCCGAAAAACATTTCGTCCGCAATGAACCCCCCATCATTATTGTAGGGCTGATAATATGTGTAGGGCAGGGTGCACTTCAAGAGCGCTTCAATTCTGTCTTCAGGTCTTCTGCCTGCAAGGAACAATGTCAACACCTGGTCGATAAGAAGAAAGGAATTCTGCCAGCTGGTGCTGGACTTGTACTTCTCTGCAATCTTTCGTCTTTCTGGTTTCGTCAAGGCATTATCCAGTAGGATGATGGTGTTGCTGCCTATTCCTCCATCGATGCGACTGAGTATCTGAATCATCTCATTGGCATTAATTCCACCGAACATACAAATCACCCGAAAAAACTCGGTTGCTTGTGTCCCATAGTTGGATATGGGATGATTGTAATAGTCCAGATTTTTATCAGGAGGACTGATAAAGAGTTTGAAAGTTTTCCAGTTTTGTGACGCCACAGAACTTCTCTGAACATCTTCAGTACAGCTCTTTATAGCGAATCCAAGCTCTTTAAAGTAACGGAAGAGATGCTCCGGAAGATTTCTTTCATTAAGATCCTTTGGCCACGATCGAATAAAATTCTCACTGCTTTCCCTTATTCTCGCCGTGAAATCAGTTTTCCGATTCTTAAGAATATGCCTCATCTCCGGCTCAATGAAGTTTCTAAGTGCCCGCCCTTTGTAGCTCATGCACCTGTCGTAGATACCATCGTACTCATCCAGAAATTCCATATGATAGTCCTGTGAATTAGATACACTAATTTCATCGTCAACTGATCTGATGCCCTGCCTTAAATTATCTAAATACTCCGTGGACAAACCGATATTACCTTTCTCTAAAAGCACCTTTATTGTGCTGATTATAGGATATTCTTCCACTGTTTTACCTTTGCAGGAATCTTCAAACTGCATATTAAGTTCTTCCGTACGCTTCTGTGCTAAAAGCTTGATGTTGTTTGTCAGCGCAGCCAGAAAACGCATGTAAAAACCGTAGTTATTGTTCTCTAGAAGCATTTCCTTATAATCTTCGGAAAGCTGGATCATTTCCTCCTTATTCACTTCATCAATGGATCCATACATGTATGCCATTTCAAAATCGCTCTTGAACTGATCGATATAGCTATTAAGAGCTGACTCTGCATTGATGCATGCCATATCAAGATCCAGTTCCAGTATGTCTTGAGGCCCCTCAAGTTCTCTCAAATAGTTCTGTATAAGAGAAGCAATCCCGAAATCATCACGATTTGTCTCCTTAGGATCATTCACCACGGTATAAAAACGTTCTGAAAGATCTTGAGGATCGCTTAAGATATGCATAAGCACTCTCCTCCACGGTTCCCATCCCCTTGTACCATTAAACATAGGATTGATTACAGGTAGAGCATTTCGGTTGAGTTCAATGTGATTAGTCCTTAAAAACTCCAGAAAAATCCAAGGAGAGTAGGTAGAAAGTTTCTCAAGATATGACTGGATTTCTATTAGCGTATACATGAGAACATTAATTCCGGGTTTAAAGGTTGTATACGGAGAGTTTGTCAACTCCTCCAAAGATTTTCCTATATGGTAAATTATATCTTCACGGAACTTGCTTATTGTACCCTTGTGTTCTTCCAATTCCATGGAACGTGAACTATGTGGGGTTGAAAGACTGAGCCACGACCCCATAACATTGATTCGCTCTTTTAGTTTTTTATCAACTTTCTTTCGTCCGATATGGGAAAACCCTGTATTTTTACGGAAATATTTAGGCATAACTTCCTCCCATATTTCATCTATATAGGCGTCCACCATTTCCTGATCAATTTCAACCTCTCCATGAGTGATGGTAGCAAATGAATCGAAGAGATTTATCACAGCCTGATAATCACTCTGGATATTATTCTCCACCACATGGAGTGCCTGATGGATCTGGGATTCTTTACCTAAGCACTTTTTAAGCATCTTCTTGACTTCTATCATACCGATATTAGTCTCGAGACTTTCGTTCCTTAGCTGTTTGGCAGCGTGTTGAATATTTCTTATGCTGTTTTCCGTCTGAGAAGCGCTTCGGATGTAAGCGAAGGTTCTTTCGGCAAATCCATTGGGTTCGACATCCAGAAAATTTTTCAGAATACCTACTACCTGTTTCACGGAAGCATGCTCATCAAAGAAAATCTGATGACTTTTAACAATCTGATCTGCATAGCTGAGTAGCGTATAGTCATGAGCAATGTCAGGACGGAACAAACCACGGATTATTACCGAAAGCATAAAGAGATAGTCTGCATCTACGCTTTCATCATCATGAGATAAAGCTTCGCTGTATAATATGCCTATTGATGCACTATCATAGGCTTTTTCCTCCAGATTCATACCAGTTGCAAGAAGAATCTTTCTGTAGTATGTTTCCTCTTCTGGATAGATTTTTGAAAGAGATTTTGCCCAAACCAAAGCTAATGGTACCCTATCTTCTTCTAGAAGAGCCTCAGTCATTCTGTGCGCAACTTCTCTCACATCACTTATTCTTTCCATGGGGAGGAGAAGTTCAGCAAGTTTTTTTACGCTTTCAGTCCCCGTTAAGACCTTCCTGCTTTCAGATGGCTTTTCTCCAAGTGAAGTGGAATAGTGTTCTATTTCATGTTTCTTAAGAGGCCCTTGCACTTCTTCTGCAGGTGATTTCTCTTCCATAGATGAAACTTCGCCAGTCTCTTCTATGTCCATTGCCTCTCTACTGTTCTCTGCATTTTTTCCCCGTTTATCTTCTTGAACAGATTCCTCGCTCACCGTTATTTCAACTGATGTGTCTAAAGATGAGACTACTCTTTCTGAATCCAGTTCTTTCTCATTTTCCGTAAGACTAACTGTTTCTGATAAGGAGTACTCTTTTGAAGGAAATGTTTTCTTTTTCTCGTCCAAAAATATCAGCTTGTTTTTTTCTGTGTTATAGATAACCAATCCTTCTAGCGTGTCCATTCTCTCTTTAGTTTCTTCAAGCAACATTTCATCACAGCAGCAGAGGATATAGGTCACTTGACCCTTACCTAGGCTATTTGCTATATTACTCATCTCTTTTAAAAGATTTTCTGTATCCGAACCTTGGAGATTTGCAAGAACAAGTTGCTCTCCCACTAGGCTTGTCAGATCTGTTCTAAAGGAGATAATCCTGCCCCTGTGCTTGAAGTCAAAAATGTGATCGGAAAATTCATCTGGGCTAAACTGTTCCAGATAGCGGAGAAAGCTGAGATATGATGAAAAGAGTCTTAATGATTTTTGCGCGTCTGCCATTGTCCAGTTTGCCCACTGAGGCTTGGAAATCTTCATCACTTTAAAAGGGCAGTGTCGATCAAAGATTTTACTCAGAGTTTCCTTCTGAGTATAGGTCCAACCAACTTGGCTTAAACCAAAGACTGGCTCATTCCAACCTGATACTTTTGTGCTCACAAAATATCCTTTCTTCTCATCTTTTTCGAATCCTCCTTCGGCAAAGAGAATCTGATCTCTTAACTTTGGAGACACCATAAGCTTTATCAGGTCCAGAAACTGGCTTTCACTCATAAGTGGAATCATGGTGAGTGCCGAAAGTCTGAAAAGTCGAGAAGGCATCTTTTTAGCCTCATTTGTAAACACTGTTACACTGAATTTTGGCTTGCTCGGAGATGTAACGGTAAGAAAATCGTCTTCATTTACCTTCTCCATCTTCATAATTTTCTGATTCTCGGAAATCTCGGTGGGACTAATATTCTCTTCAAGCAGAATTCCCACCTCGGAACCAGTCATATGAGTGGTTTTATCCCTCAAATCAAGATTTATATCATTTACTTCCCGAGCTGCACCTTCTTTTATCTCCTCATCTATTTTAGTAGATTCTTCTACATTATCTGAACAATCTTCTATATACTTCATTGGAATATCATCTATGACGAGATGATATTTTCTGAGGGAGAGTCCCTTCAAGAGCATTTTATCAAATGCATCGGAGATGAGATCATACTCTTCCTCACCAAGGACTTCTGCACCATACATCACCCCTTTGACAAAACAATGTGCAGGCTTCAATGCTGAAATATTTATTTTCAGTTCATGGTTATTAGATGAAGAACCTAGGTTTTCCTTATACTTTTTGACCAGCTCCTTCTCTTCTTCAAGAACTGTCATGTAGCTGTCCATTTCGGATGTGATTCTATGAAATGTTTCTGCCACTTCGATCATTTCATTTTTAAGGTTATCCATTTTATGGGCCGCTTCACCATATGTTATGAATTCTTCTTTCATCTGGATAATAGAGTGGTTGTCGCCCAGAGGTGTTAGCTTAATGGACTTCAGATAAACGTTTATTTCTTGCTGAAGCATATGAAGTTGTTCCTGTGCGATACAGAACTCACCATATACTGTCTCGTTAGGAATATACCCTATTTCAAGCGTATTTGTTATGCTCTGAGATAGACTTTTCGCATTTTCTGTTTCTTTAATAATCTGATTAACCAGTAAATTTAAGTCTTCCAATTACCATCCCCACTTTCATATATTGTTTCTGTGCTCTTGAATAAACGATATACTTATTATATTATTTTAGCTATGAAATTCTTTTCCTCTGCATTATGTAGTGAATATACAATTACACATATCCTTTTACTTCTGTTTTTCTGCAGGCAACAAGAGTAGTAACTGATAGCAGGTCAATGAGTAAAAGGCTGATTTTCTTCTTTATTATTTTCCTCCTATAATGTTTGATACTTCTATTTTATGTTCGTGTTTACTTTTAAAATCTATCATTATGTACTTTGGTATAATATTCTACACATACGTTAGAATAGTCCTAACAATTCAAAGATAAATAGTGTGAATTTATACATTTGGTCGGATGACAATTACCATTTATTCTCGCAAAATCACAATAACTGTCAGGTTGTAATTTTGCATTTGTGCAGAATACATAGCCAAATTTATTTTGATTATTGTCAACATATTCTTTACATATTCTCCGATTTTTATATCCACCATTTGAAATTAACACGTACTCAGCCGATGGTAAGTGATCTGTAAAGTAAGTGTATGTACCATGATGAGAAGCTTTTAATATATAATACTCTTTGTAAAATATACCTTTTGAACTTAAGTAATTAATTACACTTTTTGTAGAATCACCTAATAACAATAATTTTGATGATTTATGCATTATAGTGCTACATGAATTCATATTGTAAATAAACTTATTATATTCTTTTTCGACGATTTTATTATCAATGTCTACTAATTCATAAATAGTATTTATAACATCATTGAAGTAAATAACACTCAAATATTTTTCATTAAGAATGTGGGCTTTTTCCCTTAATATATCAATGAATCTCTCATATTCATTTTGATACTTTTCCTCTTCAAAGGTATAAAAATATTCTACAAATGCACCAATAAACTCTTCCTTTATTTTGTTATATGATGACAGAATTGTGAAGTCTACCTTTCTATTCATATTTGGAATTTCAGCTTTTTGCTTGAGATTTTCATAGAATTTCGACCAACCACCTCTTACATATTCTAAATGACACAGTCTATTTCCAACTTCTGGCCAAACAACATTAAGAATCTCATTATCAACTTGAACTTGATCACCACTTTTGGTTAAGTAAATCTTACCTTCAGGTTTGATTAAGTCTGGTAGAATTGCAAGTAGCTTGACTATATTTTTTGATTTAATATTCGCTTTTTTATGTGAGAATAATAATATTTCAGTCATTGTTTTAATGACCTTTTATCATTAATAAAATAGTAAGGTAAAAAAACTTCATCAAATACTTTTTGATGCTTAATTTCCAATATGCCATTAAAATGGTCAGAATCAAAATGTGATATCAATAGCTTTAAAACTTCTGGAGGACTATTTAAAATATTCACTATTTGTCTATATGCATTCTGACTTTTTGATACATTTGAGGTATTATTATCTGAACCACAATCTACAATTAGTGTACTTTTAGCTTTCTGTAATAATATACATTCTCCAAATCCAACCGGTTTCATTTCTATATTCATTTTATCATCCCTTCCCATATCTAATATTTTTTCTTCTTAATTATATATTAATCTTTCTCTTTATAATAGGATAATCTATTTTTTATTATATATAATATAAACCCCCTGTCCGGGCACTACACCAGACAGGGGGTCGATATATTAGGGGATTTTTGAATGAAGCTATTTTAGTGGGTTTCAGCCCAAAGTGTATTCCACTTTTCAATCATCTTTTCTTTGTTGGCTGCAAGGTATGCGAAGTCAAGGTCAACCATGTTGAGTGTATCTTCCTTTGGAAGATCAACAAGGATGCTCTTTCCGTTTGATCCTCTACCTGATGACTGTTCAGCTCTGATGTCCTGGAACTCTGTTGAAGCGAGGAGATCCATCATCGCTTCTGCTGCTGTAAGGTTCGGTGCAGTCTTGACGATCGCAGCTCCGCCTGCCATAGCAGTGTTTCCTTCTTCCATGTAGATGTTCTCTACTGGAGCACCATCTTTGATGAGGGCTGCAACTGTTGATTCATAGGAAAGACCGACTACATATTCACCGTTGATGACCAGGTTATAGACATCTTTTGAGGATGTTGTACTGAATGAGTTCTTCATGAGCTTTTCTACATAATCCCAGCCCTTTTCATCATCGAACTTATCGCCCATTGTTGCAAGTATGGTCTGAAGCTGTCTCCATCCTGAAGAAGAAGCATCTGGTGCTGCAAGTATGATCTTGCCTTCAAGCTTCGGATCAAGAAGATCTTCATACCCGTTGATCTCAAGACCAAGTTCATCGCGAAGTTCAGGATTGACAACAAGGCTCATGACCTGTACATCGTAATAGGTATAGTATCCGGATTCATCATGATAGAGCTGCTCGCTGTCATTTACAGCAGTATATGGCTGAAGGATATCATGATAGGTATCTCCGTCTGCTGCAAACAGTCCACCGATGACGACATCGGCATCGTTTGATTCATCGCCACGGATACGGGTTGCAAGTGTACCGACTGAGTCAGCCTGGATTTCGATCTGGGAATTCGGATAATACTTGTTCCACATTTCCTTAAGAGCTTCCTGCTGAGTTTCTTCCATGGTGGTATAGACTGTAACTTTACCGGTTACTTCATCCTCGCCCCTGACATAGTCAGGACGTTCGGTTGCAGCAGGTGTTTCGCCCGCTGGTGGTGTCTGAGATGTAGGCTCGTCCTTTGCGCCGCAGGCTGCAAGAGGAAGCATCATAAGAGCTAGTAGCGTAATTATGATTTTTTTCATTGTTGTGTCTCCTTCTTTTTGTATTATATTATCGGTCATCCGATCAATATCAGTAATAGCTACAGTCTGACATCTTCGATTTTTGTAAGCTTCAGATAGATGGCCAGACAGATGACAGTAAAGATTGTGGTGATGGTCGCAAATACCGCCGCAACACCATAGGTGCCGTTATTGATGGCAGCATATGTGCTTAGGGTAAGGGTGATGGTCCTGTTGTTATACAGAATGACACCCGAGGACATCTCTGTGATGACAGAAACCCAGCTGAGAACCGCTCCGGATATGATTCCGGAAGACATCATAGGTATGGTGAGCTTCGTGAATGTCGTGAACTTTGAAGCGCCGAGACTGAGCGCGGCTTCTTCGATGCTTTCCGAGATCTTCATCATGGCGGCGGTCGCCGACCTGCTGGTAAACGGCATTCGCCGGATGGCCAGTGCAGTGACCATGATCATCATCGTTCCAGTCAGATAGAATGGACTGCTGCTGAATGAGATAATGAGCGCGATACCGATGACGCCTCCCGGCATGATGTAAGGCATCATGGAGATGACATCTATGGCGTTGTTCATGAGATTGCTTCGTCTGACCACGAGGTAGGCAATAAGCACTGCGATGATGATGATGACGATCAGCGTCACAAAACTGATGGACAGTGTATTCCCTATGGAGCGGAAAAGATTCTTCTCCATGGCCTTCTGGTAGTTGATGAGGGAATAGCCAGGCCTTAGTATGCTGTTGTTGTAGTTTCTGAAGGACATATTGATGACATACAGCTGAGGCAGCATGGCGATGGAAACCAGGAAGTAGGTGAATAAATGCATCAGTATGCCTCTTATTCCCTTTGTCTCCTTAGGCTGTACAGGATGAAGTGCACTGATGGTGAACTTGAACCTGTTTGTACTTACCTTCTGGATGATGAAGATCACAGCAGTTACGATGACTGCAATGACACTGATGGCTGCTGCAAAGTGATAGTCGGCACCGTTTTCTCCAAGATACTGATTATAGATCAGTACTGGAAATGTCGAGTAGCCTCTGCCGATGAGTACCGGTGTACCGAAATCCGCGAAGGATCTCATGAATACCAGAAGCGCTGCTGCCAGGATAGTCGGCATCGTGAGACTCATGATGACTTTGAAGAATCTCTTTATGCCGCTGCAGTTCATGCTTTCGGCAGCTTCAAGGAGCGAGTTGTCGATGTCTCTGAACGCACCGTTCATGTAGATGACCACCAGCGGAAACAGCTTAAGGGACTGTACAAGAACAATTCCGCCGAATCCGTAGATGGAGAAGTTCGGAAGTCCGAAGGACTTCAGAAACGTTGTGATGAGTCCCGAGTTCCCCATAAGGAGGATCCATGAGTAGGCTCCGATAAATGGAGCAGACATGGTGGATAAAAGCACCAGGACAAACAGAAGCTTCTTTCCCTTCATCTTGAAAAAGGAATAGAAGTAGGAAAAAGGAATGCCCAGGAGCAGACTCACAAAGGTTACGGTCAGTGCGATTTTAGCACTGTTGAAAATGGATGTGTAATAGTATGATTTCGAGAAAAATTTTCTGAATGCATCCAGTGTGAACTTTCCATCACTGAATACCGACTCTCTCAGAAGATTGATCAGAGGATAGATGAGAAAGACGGCAAACAGGATGAGTAGTCCTATGGAGACAAAGGTCCATACATCGATTTTTTTTCTGGTCCTCATGCTACTGCACCTCCAGACCACCCCTGACTTCTCCAGGGAGATCCAGGCTATGGGAAATTCCGGTCATAAGGCTAAGACCGGTTTCCTTATCGAAAACATTGATCTTTTCCATATTGAGGGTCAGCTTGACCTTGGTTCCAGGTGCGATGATGGAATCGATTTTGGATTCCTGTACGATCTCCGCTTCTTCTCCGGTTTCAAGCCTTACGAAGTAGTGGGTGTTGTATCCGAGAAATACGCTGTCTTTGATGACCGCTTCAATTCCTCCAAGATTCTCTCCGTCATGTTCAAGGTTCACCAGGAGCTCTTCCGGTCTTGCGGAGATGATGATGTCTCTGTTTTTCATTTCTTCCTCACGGATGAATGGTGTATCCACGCGGTAGCTGTTGTTATATACGATCTGGCATCTGCCGTTCTCGATAGAAAGCTTTGCGTTTAGGAGATTCGACTTGCCGATGAAGGTTGCCACAAAGACATCTGTAGGTCTCTGGTAGATGCTCTGAGGGGTGCCGCAGTGGCGGATGACGCCTTCCTTCATAACAGCGATTCGGTCTGAGATGGCCATGGCCTCTTCCTGATCATGAGTGACATAGATCGTGGTGATGCCTACATCCTTCTGGATGTCCTTGATGACCGTTCTCATTTCCACTCGAAGCTTGGCGTCAAGGTTTGAAAGTGGTTCATCCATAAGAAGCACATCCGGCTTTATGACCAGCGCTCTTGCAAGCGCAACTCTCTGCTGCTGACCGCCTGAAAGCTTGTCCGGCATTCTGTCCGCATACTGGTCCACGTGGACGAGCTTCAGGAACTTATCTGTTTCTGTACGGATTTCTTCCTTTCCAGCCGATTTCTGTTTCAGTCCGAACTCCACATTCTTTCTTACGGACATATTAGGGAATATCGCATAGTTCTGGAACACCATACCGATGTTTCTTTTTCCCGGCTCGAGATCGTTTACTCTTTTATCGTTGAATAAAAAATCTCCACCCTCTATACTGTTGAATCCCGCTATCATTCTTAATAGTGTCGTCTTGCCGCATCCCGATGGTCCGAGCAGTGTGAAAAGCTCGCCGTTTCTGATGTCTATGGACAGATCTGGAATGATGGTGATCTCTCCATATCTCTTTGTCGCATTCTTCACTGTTATTCTTACGCTCATAATATCCTCCATAATCTCTTCATCTGTTACTTTACCCTTAGTTTACCAACGTCGTGAAACCGTTTAAACCGAATATCCGATACAAAAAGAGAAAAAACCAAACAAAACGCTGTTTGGCTTTCATCAGGACGTTTAATGGATTTTGGCCAGATACTCCCTGGGGCTGAGGCCCACATACTTTCTGAATACCGACCCGAAGTACTTGTAGTCGCTGATTCCGCATTTCCAGGAAATCTCCTGGATGGTCATCTCCTTCTCTTTCACCAGAAGCTCGATGGCTTTCTGGATCCGGTAGCGGTTCAGGTATTCGTTGAACGTTGTGCCTACAGTCTCTTTAAACTTCCGGTTGAGATAGGTTTCGCTGTAGTTGAACTTTTCGATGACATCTCTCATGACGATTTTCTTGTCGTAGTTTTCAAAAATGAACTGAAGCATCTGGTCGACAATGTCATTGTCATAATGGACATCATAGGAATCACTGAAAAGATCGATGCTCTTCAGCTCATTTGTTCCCATGATGTTCTTCTGGACGAGCTCTCTCAGCATGATGTCTTTCTTGGCCTTCAGGATGACTTCCTTGAGCTCATCGATATCAAGCGGTTTTGAAAGATAGCCGAGAACGCCAAGCTCTATAGCCTTCTGGGCATATTCGAAGCTGGAATAGCCTGAAAGAATGATGGCCGAGTAGTCGTTTGTCTCATGGGTCTTCTCGAACATCTCAAGCCCGGCCATGATGGGCATATTGATGTCTGCGATGACGATTTCCGGGGCATATTTCTTTATGGCGTCTATACCTTCCACACCGTTTTTGACATCAGCCACCACCGAGCAGCCAAGCTCCGCCCAGTTGATGCTGTATACAAGTCCCTTTCTTATGATGTCTTCATCTTCTGCGATGACGATTTTATACATGCTTTTCCTCCCATTTAAGATAAAAGTTCTGGTAGAGATTCCGCCAGGTCACCCTGATAGATTTTAAGGGTGATCTGGAGTCCCTTATCCTCATTGTTTCTGATCTTCATTTCGCTTTTCTCTGAATATTTCAGTTTCAGTCTCCTGTATATATTGTAGAGACCGTTTGATCTGGTATTGTTTGAAGCCTCATTTAAGGTTTTATAAAGAGCTTCTATCTCCTCCTCACCCATACCCGGACCGTTGTCCTTTATGATGAGATAGAGATAATCCCCTTCTCTGTATCCTCTGATCCTGATTTCAAGGTCCATGGCATCCATGAATCCGTACTTGATGCTGTTTTCGATGAGCGGCTGAAGAATGAGCTTCGGCACGATGGAGGTTCTGCAGTCCTCATCGATGTCGATGAGGCAGCTTAATCTGTCGCTGAACCTTGATTTCTGGATGGAGAGATAATCCTCGATGAACTGCATGTCTTCATCAAGCATCACATCTCTCTTGGTGTTGTTGATGCTGTATCTCAGAACCTTCGTGAGCTGTATAATGAGTTTCCCTGCCTGGTCCTTATCGAAGATCAGAAGATTTCTGATGATCTCCAGAGTGTTGTAGAGAAAATGCGGGTTGATCTGCGCCGTGAGGTGGTTGATCTCGATGGTGCTGTTCAGTTTAAGAAGCTCGGTATTTCTGTCATTGAGGCTTGTTATGGTGCTCAGCATATTGTTGATCTGATGGGCGACATCTTCAAACTCATCCTTCGTGTCCATGACGATGCGGTGGGACTGATCATACTTTCTGATGATCCTGATCTCACTCACGAGCTTACTGATGGACTGGGTGTTCTTCTCCGCCATGGTTTCGGATATCCGGTTTGCGAGGTTGTACCAGAGCATTCCGATGATGAGGATGACCACAAGTCCGATAAGGATTTCGGGGTTTTTAGGGTAAGGAACCAGAGCGTAGATCTTTACTCCGTATTCCGGCAGATCTTCATATTTCAGCCAGTATCTTTCCTCTCCGATATAGGTGATTTTAGCCTTGCTGATGCTGAACTTGTAGTTGCTGTTTAGAAGACTGGGCTTGTTGTAGAAGATGACATTGTTCCGCTGATCGGTCACCACCCCATTGAAGTTGTAATGGGACATATAGTAGCTCCAGTCATCTCCCAGGAGAAACAGCGTGATGTAGCCTGTCAGTTCTCCTTCTTCATTATGTATGGGTTTCACCATCATAAGATCCGAATAACCCTCACTGTCGTTGTAGACAGAAGTATAGACTTCATTTTCTCCGATATTCCTTGCATTGTAGCTGACCGCATTGTTGTAGCTGTAATGATAGGTGGAGATTCTGCTGATGTTGTATGTCGTGTACTCGATATTGAAATTTTCATCCATGATGATGACATCTGTGGAAATGTTCCTGCCCAGGTTCTGCCTGTAGAGAAGGTTCTGAAATTCTTCCATACTTTCTCCGTTTTCGGCAATCTGCCCATAGAGTCTTTGGGCTTCTTTATCCAGAAGAAAGCTGCGGTTTGCATCATAGGTTTCCTTGAAAGTGTTTCTGATATGGATGAGGCTTTCATCTGCAGCGTATTCATTCTTGATGAAAGTTGCCGATAAAAGGGCAAACACAAATAATGCCGATACCTTGATCAGCATGGTGATGATTTCCTTGATGACGGATTTTTTCATTTCCTGCTTGAACTGTCCTGTGTTTTCCATCTGATCTCCTCACATGAAGCGATTACCCATTCAGAATGCTCATCCGGTATTACGCCCAGGTTTCACTTTTCATTCACTTTTCATTCATAATCTATCCTATCACAAAAATGATTTAATTCCAGTTCTCTGTACTTACAAACTAATCGTTTCTATGACAATATAATATGATTTCACCTCTTTGGTATGATGAAACTGTATGACAAGTAAGGATTGTCTCTTTATAATATAAGGGTTGAACCGCAATTTGAATTTTGATGAGAAAAAACCCCATATAATCGGATGATTATTGACTCCGACCATTTGGGGTGCTAGACCTAAATCATTTTACGGTTGCTGATTCATTGAGCATTAATACTCGTATCGGATATAAAAAGCGGGATACTAGTTATGCTCTCTCATTCACCTTAATTCTCTCAGATCTTTTGCGATTTCATAAGATATCAATTTATACGGATCCACTTCTCTGTATGCTCTCTCTTTATGCATATATTCCACGATTTCTTTCGCTTTATGGTTTTTGAACCATGAAACAATGAGATTCAGAACACTGATTTCTTCCTTCGTAAACTCCGATTCATCAATATTCTTATTTGAAACAATTTTATAAGCAATATCGCAGCTCAAAATCTCTTCTTCCACTTTGATTCCCGGGAGAGTAATGATTTCCTCATAAGCAAGTGGTAATGCACCATATGTCATATGCTTATACACTAGACCGGTCATCGAACTGCCGTATCTTCTGTAATAAAGAACATCTGCATACCACAACAGCTTCATGAGCTTAACCTTATATAAGTAGTTGATGTGATTTGCAAAGTACCCCATAATCATTGAGAGTTTATCTAGATCCAGCAGTTTATTGCCGTTATATTCGCTTTCAACATTAAATGCTGCATAGACACTTTCTATCTCCTGTAATTTAAGATACTGGATGCCTGCAGCATTTATTCGCTCCACAATCTTAGATCGTATCTTTTCATATTTTTCCTGTGTAAACTTATCCTTGTGTTTCTCTAAATTCTGCAATATAAAGAGAGGATGATCATAAGCCATTCTCATTAACCGGTCATATGTTTCGTCCTGAATCGTTTTACTTTCATACCTTGTAACAGTAACCTCACCCCAACCAAGCAGATTCGAAAAATCACTTTGTGTCAGGCCATAACTCTTTCTGATCTCTGCAATCTTAAATGACGGCAGCAGCCCTTTTTGTACCCTATATGCATCTCTAGCTTTCAGCAGATTCTCATCCATCATTTTTGCCGGGACAAACTCATTATCTTCCTCATCTGTAATTGGACACAAAAGAATAATCTCATCATAATCAACGTTAACGCCTTTAACAATACCTTCAGTGTGCCTCATTCTCATTTCTAATTCATGCTTTTTATCGCAAACAGGGCAATCCATCTGAATTTTCTTCAGTAAATTTCCTTCATTCATGCATTACACCCCTTTCTTTATTCTTAATATTTAATTTTCCATTTATATTTTGTCACACAGGGTATTTTACACTTTTGAATATTTCTATTCTTATCGGCTTATATCGTTATATCTGATGATTTCTTTTCTCAATTTTCCCTGCCTATTTATAAGGGAGATCTATACGAATCGGAATTTCGAGCAAAATGAAATAAAACGCAGAAAACCTTTCTCTTTATAGAATCTCTTATCTTCACTTTAATATAAACATCTCTGCAGCTGATTGTCCGGGTAAATGCGTAAAATGGAGGCAGGCTCTGATTCTTATCATCAATAATTGTCTCCATATAATCCTCTGTTTCAAGCGACATCAGCTGGTGAGCTACGTCTGCTCTGTCAAAATCCAGTGATAGAAGAGTATTTACTGTGGTGTACGGATCCGTTGATACCTCATTCTTTTTTCTGAGGAGTATATCCAGATCTGAATCCACTTTAAAATCCGGATGAGATATTATTGCTTTAAGTTCTGAAAAAACAACTTTACTTCTTCTTCAGTCGAGATAACATTTTGCTTCACTGTACACCTCATTTGCATTGATTGTAAACTATCAATTGATAGTAGTCAACAAGAGGTGTAACTATTTCCATGTATTTTCGAAATCATTTATTCGTAATTGATTATTTCTGTTCTAGTAAAAGTTAAGCCCATCAGAATGCAGATGAGATTACATCTACGGCCTGATGGGCTCTTTAAAATCTTAATATAGTTTACTGAGTACCGACTGCAGTGTCTGTTCCTTATTCCCCTCACTCTTCTCATAGTTCATGAGGAAGAACCGGGTATAGAGAATATCCATGAGATAAAGCTGAGCAACCTTTGCTGTTGTGGATCCGCCCTGAAGGGGTCCTTCCACGGCTCCTGTAAGGAGCACCACATCCGCATATTCAGTCAGGGGTGATTTCTGATAACGGGTGATGGCGATGATCTTCGCTCCGGCTTTTTTCGCCTGTGCTGCGACATCTATGGTATCCCTTGTCTCTCCCGAGAAGGAGATGATCACTGCAACTTCCTTTTCATTCATCAGTGCTGCAGTCATTGCCTGTAGATGAGAATCAAAGGTGGCACTGGTCTTGCTTGTGATTCTCAGAAACTTGATGTGACCCTCCAGGGCTGTGGTGTAGGATGAACCTACGCCGAAGAACCTGATATGATCGGCTTCAATCATCATTTCTGCAGCCTGTTTAAGTTCGTCGTAATTGATCAGACTAAAGGTGTCTTCTATAGCTGAAAGATTGGCATTTCTGACCTTCTCTGCAATCAGTTCCATGCTGTCTTCTTTATGGATATCACTGTAGATCTTCTGGCTGGTCTTGTCCTCGCTTGTGCTGTTGGCGATGGCGATCTTGAAGTCCTGATAGCCGCTGAGGCCTAGAGTCTTGCAGAACCTGAAGATGCTGGCTTCACCTACGCCGAGTTCATCCGAAAGCTCAGTGATGGACATGTACATGACCTTGTCGCGGGTCTTCAGGGTATAGTCCGCTATTTTCTTTTCTGATTTCGTGAAAGTATTGTATAAGGTCTCAATGGTGGAATAGATATCGCTAAGTTTCATCCCTTACACCTCCATACTCTACTTTATCATACCTCAGTTTATTTTTTCACTGCATCAATGAATTTTTTCGTGATTTCCATCGGCCTTGTTATGGCAGACCCGACAACTGCAGAGAATACGCCTGAGTCCATGACAGCCTTCAGTTCCTGCGGAGTGGATATTCCACCTTCGGCGATCAGGGGTGTTTCAATCTTCTCAAGGATCTCTTTGATGAGATCAAGATCCGGAAGCTGTCTGTCTCTTGTGTAGGAAGTATACCCAGATAGGGTCGTTCCGACAAAGTCAAAGCCAAGCCTTGAAGCTTCCTTTGCTTCAGCAAAGGTTGAGCAGTCCGCCATGAAGAGCTGATCGGGATATTTTTCTCTGATGACCGGAAAGAGCTCTGTAATGGTTAAGCCGTCTGGTCTCATTCTTTCGGTGGCGTCAAGGGCGATGATGTCCACCCCTTCTTCCATGAGTTCATCGATTTCTTTCATGGTCGGTGTGATGAACACTTCATTTTCTCCGTAAACCTTCTTGATGATCCCGATGATGGGAAGATCGACGGTAGTCCTGATTTCTCTGATGTCCACCACGCTGTTGGCTCTGATGCCTTTCGCTCCGCCAAGATATGCGGCGAGGGCCATCCTGCCCATGATGAAAGGACTATGGAGCGGTTCTTCAGGAAGTGCCTGACAGGATACAATGACCTCTCCTCTGATGGCTTCCATGATTTCTTCTTTATTTCTCATATATTCTGCTTTAATAAGCTGCCTCCCTTTTTCATAGACTGATCTATGATTTCTCTCTCTATGTTTGTCATTTGTTATGTTTTTGTTCCATTCTTTTAAAATAAATGATACTGCTTCCTGTGCCTCATGAACTCAAACCATAAGTTAAAGCTCTGATTCATGCAGCCTGCCTTCGAAAGAGACGGAACGCTCTTCTGTTATTAGAAGGTCTGTCTCCTTTAAGATCTAACTGGAGCATCTTTCAGAGCTGAAATCTGATCTTATAATTCATGATGCTCCTAGGGGAAATCACTCAATGCAGTTATGCATTGAGTGATGAATGAAAAGCTATCTGACTTTATTGATTTCGTTCTTCAGAATTTCAGCCAGCGCGCCATAGACTACCTGAACGCCCTTACCTTTTCTGAATACGCCTTTGGCTTTCAGCTGATTCTTCCAGGTCGCATCATCTGCCACCTTTTCCACGTCCTTGACGGTGACCCTCAGTCTTGTGATGCATGCATCCACTTCAACAAGGTTCTCTCTTCCACCAAGAGCGGTGATGACTTCTTCAATGTCCATCTCTTTCATGAGGGCATCTTTCTTGGTGTAGAGCTTGACTTCATCCTGGTCGCCTCTACCTGGTGTCTTAAGGTTGAACTTAAGAATCAGCGTCTTGAATACCCAGTAGTAGATGAGTGCTGTAGGAATACCCAGGATCAGGATCCAGATGAAGTTTGTCTTGTCATTTCCCTGGATGAGTCCAAAGAGTGTGAAGTCGATGATTCCTCTTGAGAAGGTGACACCTACTGCTACATCCAGCACATAGAGAATCGCATAGGATAGTCCCTCAAGGATGGCATGGATTCCGTAAAGCATTGGAGCAACGAAGAGGAAAGTGAATTCTATAGGCTCTGTGATTCCTGTAAGGAATGATGTGAGCGCTGCAGAGAACAGAAGTCCTCCGACCAGCTTCTTGTTCTTTGAATCAGCTGTTCTATACATAGCAAGTGCCGCTGCAGGAAGACCGAACATCATAGGCAGGTAACCGCCTGTGAAGAACTTGGTGCCTTCTGCGCTGAACCTTACGGTTTCAGGATCTGCAAGCTGTGCAAAGAAGATGTTCTGTCCACCCTGGATGAGTTTTCCGGCAACTTCCATTTCTCCACCGAGGGAGGTGAACCAGAAGAGCGGATAGATCGCATGGTGCAGACCGAAGATGTTCAGAAGTCTCATGAAGAATCCGTAGAAGAAGATACCCACTGGACCTGTTCTTCCGAAGAACTCTGCAAAGGTTGAAATCCCCAGGTGTACATATGGCCAGATGAACGGAATGATGGCTCCGATGATGCTTGCCGCAAGTACGCTGATGATCGGAATGAATCTTACACCGGCGAAGAAGGAAAGCGCTTCGGGAAGCTTCTTGTCATAGTATCGGTTAGCTAAGATCTAAACAACGATACCGATGATGATTCCGCCGAGAACACCGATACGAACAGAGAACATACCAAGCTCATACCCGTAGACATTGGCCTGCTTGGCAGCTTCCACCGCATTCATGCCCTGTCCGATGAAATAGTCGACAGATGTGGTTTCCGGATTATGTCCCATAAACCCTAATATCTTTCCGATGACCGAGTGCATGACGACAAATCCGATGGCAGCTGAAAGTCCTGTTGCACCTTTTTCCTGCAAGGCAAGCCCTGAAGCGATACCCACTGCGAAGATCAGCGGCAGATTACCGAAGATGACGTTACCGATGGTCGCCATGGTGCTCAGAATATAGTTGAGGATTGTTCCGTCTCCCAGAAGCCACTCAAGACCGTAAGTTTCAATCATGAGGGTGTTGGTAAAGGCAGCACCGACGCCAAGCATGATACCGGCGATCGGAAGAACGGCGATGGGAATCATAAAGGATTTCCCTAGACGCTGTAGTTTCTCAAACATGAATAATACCTCCTAAAAAATATAATAGTAATCAGTACATGGGGTTATGAAACCATTTTCTTTATCCCTAAGGAGAATGTACCATGTCCGAATTCCGATTTCAATAGATTTTGGAAATTATTTCCAAAAATATTTTAAATTGTGGAAATTTCTATCATATTCATATAATGCACTGTATCGGAGAATCAGGTGCATTCCGCGAATTGCCTGGATATTAAGGGTTTTGGGTATCACAAAAGCCCGGGTTCATATTTTCATAAGAACCCGAGCTTTCCATTTTCATCCAAGGATTATTCTGTCTGATAGGGATTTAGAGTGGCGATTATGAAGTGATCTGTCTCTTCCAGGGTCTTTCCTTTTCGAGCCACAGATTGTTTTCCCAGTGCGCCTTATCAACCTTGTTCCAGGTATTGGAACTGTGCATTTTTCTCATGATATTGAAGAGAACCCAGGTCTTTATTCCCGGTCGTGATTTCTCAGAAGTTCTGCGGATCTTAAATGCTGTCTCATCCACTTCCTGAATGATCTTTTTCATGATTTTCTCTGAGACATCATCCCAGCTGCTTGCATTCACATTGAATTTAAGGCTGTGAATCTTCGGTATTCCCCACCAGAACAGCTGCCTCCTTATGGACTGGACAACGCTTTTCCCTCCTGCACCTGCAGCGGTGGTCACGACAACGCCTGTTTTTGTAAACATCTCTCCCTGTGGCCTATGGGACATCCACATATAACCGAAATGATCAAAAAGTGATTTCAGCTGACCGGTCATCTCGAAGCAGTACGTCGGTGAGTCAACGATGATGATTTGAGACCTAAGCATCGCTTCACTGATTCTTTTCACCTTTTCACTCTCCGGGCAGTACTCTTCCCCTTTGAAAATACATTGAAAACAGCCCACACAGAATCCAGGTGAATCTTTTGGGAGATAGAACTCATGAACAACCGTATCGTCGTGAGAAATCCTGTTTTTCAGCATCTCTGTAATATGATAAGTGCTTCCTTTATGAACCTGACCATGAATGACTGTGATTTCCATTTCTCTTACCCCTTTGTCTCATGAATAGAACTGTTTCACCACTATTATAGTTATAGCAGTTTCATCACAAGGATTCAATTGGTTACGGACCACGGACAAATATTTAACAATTAATATATATCTATAACGCTGACTCATTTCTTAGATGAAATTGCCCAACAAAAGACAGCATTAAAAAGGCTCAGCGCATCACATGGAATGGCTGAGCCTCAAAATTAGACACACTCTTTTATGCTCTGTCTCAATCCGTCTTACCTCCCACAGAAGTAATATCCTTCTCATTCTCTACGACTGCACGAACTGCCGCTTCCAGTGCTCTTGCGATGTCGATGGTCGACATGGAAGGAGCCGGAGTCGCCCTTTTGGATACCTGTTCCGGAGTGAATGGCACATGGATAAATCCTGCCCGGATATTCTTATCCATTCTGGATACTGTATAGAGCACCCCGTACATGATATGGTTACAGACAAAGGTTCCTGCCGAGTTCGACAGAGATGAAGGCAGACCTTCGAGGCGTATGGCTTCTACCATTGCTTTGACGGGAAGAGTCGAAAAATAAGCCGGCGCGCCATCTTCATAGATGGGCGTATCGATGGGTTGATTTCCCTCATTGTCCGGAATTCTGGCATCGTCTACATTGATCGCTACACGCTCAGGGGTGACTTCGGATCGTCCTCCTGCCTGCCCTACACAGAGGACTGCGTCAGGATGTTCTTTTCTAATCGCCTCTACTGTCTTTTCTATGGATCTACCGAATACTGTGGGTATCTCGAGCTTTATGATTTCAGCCCCGGAAATACGATCTCTCATCAGCTTTACGGCTTCCAGTGCAGGATTGATGGATTCTCCATCAAAGGGATCAAATGCGGTGACCAGTATTTTCATGGTGATTTCCTCCTCTGTCTTCTTTATGCAGCATTATGCCCTACAATCATAAGTTCATAAGAACAATCAGGCTTCATACATTAATTCGATGATAGCATACTTCATCCTTGCCACCAAGTAGTCAGCGATGCTTACCTTGTCAAAGACTGTTCTAGGATTGAGACAGTATAAACATGGACACTAACATAAAACCGCTCTCCTGTCATTGTAGTTTCTGTCTGTATCCATTATATAGAAAAGAAGAGTGCAGCCGATCTTAATATCCGGCTGAACTCTTCAGTTTTAAAGACGGTTACCCATTTACTTTGCGGTGAACCTCTTTTCTATCTCTGTTATTCTATCCACCTTGGCGGTGGATCCTCCACCGGAGAAATCGGATTCCAGCCAGATATCCACAAGATACTTGGCAAGTTCCACGCCGATCACTCTTTCGCCCATGGTCATGATCTGGCAGTTGTTGCTTTTTCTTGACCTTTCTGTGGAGTAAGGATCATGGCAGACGGCCGCTCTTATTCCTGGCACCTTGTTTGCTGTGATGGCCATTCCGATGCCTGTTCCGCAGAACAGTATGCCTCTTTCATAATCGCCTTTTGCCACTGCATCTGCGACGGTATAGGCAACATCGGGATATAGAACCACATCGCCCTTCTTCGATCCGAAGTCGAAGAATTCTATCCCCTTCCCTTCCAGATGTTTCATGATCTCCACTTTCAGTCCGTATGCCGCTTCGTCGCATCCTATTGCTATTTTCATTTGTATCCTCCATCTTCTGTTCTATATTTTTTTCTGTTTTTTCTATTCATTCAATCTTCTCCGACAGCGCCGATCATGGATACATCTCCGCCAAGCTTTGCCACCGCATCTGCCTGATTTGCTCCTTTTCCTCCCGGAATCTGTCTGAATCCGTTGCCCAGAACCGTTTCTCCTGGCCTTGGAATATGTTCTGCCTGGATGACCAGGTCCATATTCAGGCTGCCAACCACAATAATCACGTGCGATTCCTCCTTCTCATTTCTAAATTGAATTTCTCTCTGTAATTTCCGTATCCAGCATCACAATACTGTGATCCGTTTTTTCCGTTCCTTTTCCAGCCTGTTTTTCTCTTAAGTGCTGTATGAGTATATTCACTGCCTGATAGCCCATTTCATAGTTCGGCTGTTTTACGGTTGTCAGCTCAGGTTCCACCATCTGGGACATATAGATGTCATCAAACCCCATGATGCCTATGTCTTCGGGAACTCTAAATCCGCTTCTCAGAACTTCTTTCATGGCACCGATGGCGATGAGATCATTTCCGCAGAAGACTGCATCAAAATCGGTTTCCTCCTGAAAGAGTTCTTCTATGCCTTTCTTTCCCCACTCAGCGCGGTACTGGCCGTATTTGACTAAAGCTTCATCGAAGGAGATGTTTTTCTCCATCAGTGCTTCTTTGTATCCTCTCAGTCTGTCCATGGCTGTTTTGATCTTCAGTGAGCCGGATAGGTATGCTATTTTTCTGTAGCCTTTTTCCACCATATAGGTGATGGCATTGAATGCGGCATCCCTGTTGTTCACCAGCACTTTCCCCTCTACATTCTTCGAATCGAAGTCTCTGTCGATGAGGATTATGGGTATCTGGCATCTTTCCAGAACATCACTCAGTCTTTCACTGTTTGAGGAATGGGCAATGATGATCCCATCGACCATCTTGCTTGTGAGTGACTCGATATATTTTTCTTCGACCTCGATTTTATCGTCTGTATTGCAGAAGATGATGCTGTAGCCTTCTTCGTTCGCCCGGTCTTCTGCACCTCGTGCAATTCCGGGGAAGAACGGATTCGTGATGTCAGGCAGAATCAGACCGATGATTCCGGTTTTTCTCGTGACAAGACTTCCTGCCATGGCATTTGGGATATAGTTGTATTTCTTCATGGCGTCTTTCACTCTTTGCCTGGTCGCTTCTGTGATGTGCTTGTCTTTTTCATTGAGCACCAGTGACACTGTGGCAATGGATACGCCTGCTTCTTTTGCGATGTCTTTGATCGTTATCTTCATATTATTTTCTCCGAAAAATTTAGTTAAACGTTTTACTAACTTTTATACGATTATTATAGATTTAAAATCCGAAAATCTCAATAGAGTTGAAAACATTTACAAATCTGATATTTTTTAAGGTTCATTCTTTTAAAATATTATTATTCATGGGTGAATACGGTAACATTATTATGGAAATCTGATTTCATATGGAAAATATGACGTCTATCCTCTAACCGGGGGAAGTGTAGATCCTCTTTATTCCATGAGTATCAGGAAATGGTCCGAACAGGATTGGCAGTTTAATGATGACGTGCTGAAAGCACAGATAAACTATACAATGTTTACCTGTGCTTTCTTACTTAAAGCTTCCGCTAAGTATTCGAATGTGTATTAAGATGACATATACTCCTAAAGGGACTTACTACGTTACATAGTCAATAAGTTCATCTGATTAAATCCATGAAACCATCATTTCAAGATTGCCTTCAAACTTCACCTTCTTACATGCAGAGGTCAGGATGAAGTGATCACCTTTTATCATCGGAATACCGTTGACGTTTCCTTGACCGCCCAGAACACTCACCAGCTTGTATTCTTCTATCTCCTTAACTGCCTCTCCCTCTGTGATCCACTTTTCAACAGTGAAGTAAGACGATGAGACATATCTGGTTCTGGTCATATTTTCTTCTTTAAAAGTTTCAGGCACAATGCTGTTTCCTTTATGGGGAACGCTCAGCACTTTCTTCGCCTCCTCCATATGGAGTTCTCTTTTCTGTCCTTTGTCATCCATTCGGTCATAGTCGTATACCCTGTAAGTGACATCTGAGGACTGCTGGGTTTCAAGGACAAGTGTACCCTTGCAGAGTGCATGTATGGTTCCGCTGGGCACATAGAAAAAGTCGCCTGGCCTGATCTTTACGCTCTCAAGAAGATTATCCCATTCTCCTTCATCCATCATTCTGCTCAGTTCATCTTTTGTTTCTGCTGTATGTCCATAAATCATCCTGGCATCTTCTTCGCAGTCGATGATGTACCAGCATTCTGTTTTTCCTAGAGCGTTCTCCTCTCTCCTTGCATACTCATCATCTGGATGAACCTGTACACTGAGATCCTCTTTAGCATCGAGAATCTTGGTCAGGAGTGGAAAGACAGAAGATTTTGCGCCTCCGAAGAGCTCCGGGTGATCCTTATAGACTTCCGAGAGATGCTTCCCTCTAAGTGGTCCGTTTGTCACCTCACAGTCTCCGTTCTTGTGCGCGGAAATCGCCCAGCATTCTCCAGTGGACTCGGTTGGGATATCGTAACCGAAATAATCTCTAAGCTTTGTGCCTCCCCAGATTCTCTCCTGGAAGACAGGTTTCAGTTTCAGTATTTCCTGCATTCTTTACCTCATTTCCGATTCATTGAATCAGGTGTTTTCTCTTAACCATTATAGTACTTCAGTCACATGTTTCAAAGCTCACGATTAATTTACTCACCTAAGGCTGCAGCAACTGCCCCATAATCTCCGATGGCTTCACCAAGAGATGATGGAAGGATTTTCAGATTCTTCCTTGAGTAAATAATCGCTTCCTTCTCCAGTTCTTTCATCATCTCTTCTTTCATGAGGTGTCCTGATCTTTTATAGATGGATCCGGCAACGATCATTTCCGGGTTGAGAAGATCAACGATTATGGCGAGTCCTCTGCCGAAGTAGCGTCCCGAGATACGGAATATCTCTTTGGCATCTTCATGTCCGTTTTCTGCAGCCAAGGCCACGTCCTTTGCAGTGATATTCTCCAGTTCATCTTTCAGGTATGAGACTGTTCTCCCGCTTTTCCGCTCTTCTTCCGCCTTTTTCTTTGCAAGCTGTGCGATTCCTTCACCGCTGCAGTATCCTTCGAAACTTCCTCTTTTCCCATATCCCATGGGTCCGTCCTCCGTCAGTCTGATATGGCCTGCTTCTCCTGCCATATTATCTGCTCCTCTATAGAGCTTTCCGTTAAGAATAAGCCCTGCGCCAAGTCCAGTTCCGAATGTCAGAAAAACCATATGCTGTGTTCCTCTTCCTGCACCATATTTCCACTCTGCAAGTGCACAGGCATCCGCATCATTCTGAAGCCTCGCTTTTGCCTTGAACTGCTCTTCAAGATACTTCACAACGGGTACTTCATCCCATCCCGGAAGATTGGGCGGAGACAGTATCAGGCCTCTTTCCGCGTACAGTGGCCCCCCACAGGAAACACCGATCTGAAGAGGTTCATTTGCGAGTCCTTTTGAAGAAATCATCTCTTTCGCTTTCATGGAAAGCTCATCTAGAACACTCCTCCAGTCACTTTCTGTCTTCATCTCATATCTGCCCAGAAAATCTATAGTCTCCCCTTTAACTTCCGCCAGAATCACAGCACTTTTGGTGCCTCCTATATCAAATCCGAGAATCATTCCTCATCCTCCCCGAAGATCTCATATTCCAGTGCTCTGCAGAAGAGATGATAGATCGGCAGATGGAGTTCCTGTACGAGGTAGGTCTCTTTTTCCGGTACATTGAGAAGAACATCAGCATAGTCCTTCAGATGTCCGCCTGTTTCTCCTGTCATGGCGATGATGCTCATGCCTCTCACCTTTGCCGTCATTGCCGCATAGTTTACATTTTTTGCGTTTCCGGATGTGGATAGGGCAATGAGAATATCCCTTTCGTTACCGTATCCCAGAACTTCCTGGGCGAAGGAAAGCTCAGGGGCGGCATCATTGGCATATGCACTCAGAAATCCCGTCTGAGAAACCAGAGAGATGGCCGGAATGGATCCCTGAAGATGCTTCACAAGATACTCTCCGTCCACGCCATAGGTGCCGATCAGATCTTCAGCCACCTTTCCTTTCACAGGTCTTCTGATGTAGAACTCCTTCAGGAGTTCACCGGCAATATGCTCACTGTCTGCAGCGCTTCCACCGTTTCCGCATACAAGAATCTTTCCCCCTTCAGTTATGCTGGCAACACTTAGGCTCACAGCTTCTTTCATTGAGTTATGCAGAAACCTCATCTGCGGCCATTTATCAAAAAACGTATCCATAAGTGCGATGGTATATTCTTTCATGACATACTCCTCTCGTTCTATGAAAAAAGGGGCTACATTTCTGCAAGCCCCAGTTCCACTACTTCTGTTATTTTACAGCAGCTGCATCGATTACGGATACGCCTGTGTCTACTGCAGTTTCAGTGATTTCTTCGCCTTTAAGCGCCTTCACTGCAACCTTCATTCCTTCATAACCCATGACATCAGGGTTCTGAGCCATCGTACAAAGAAGTTCTCCTGACTTGATCAGTTCAAGAATCGTATCTGATTTGTCAAAACCGACGCCTACAACTTCTCCGCCTGCTTCTTTGATTGCATTTCCTGCTCCAACAGTGGATCCTTCATTGGCACCGAATACGCCTACAACACCTTCAGTGATATAGTTTGCTGCGATGTCCTTGGATTTTGCGGCATCACCGTCTCCATACTGAGTTTCAAGAATTTCAAATCCTTTTCCTTCGAAAGCGGCTCTGAAACCTTTTTCTCTTGCTACTGTGGAGGCTGTGGAAGCATTTACATTAACGATACCGATTTTACCGGAAGTCACACCGTTCGAGTCTAAAGCTTTCAGCATTTCTTCTCCAGCGGTTTTTCCGGCAGCTTCATTGTCTGTAGCTAAAGTGGCAACAGCCGGATAATCAGCAGGTGAGTCAACATACACAATCTTAACGCCTGCATCTTCAGCTTCCTTAAGTGCAGCAGTTACTGCATCGGGTCCGTTAGCTGCCAGCATAATCGCATCTGCACCACCGGCAACAGCATTGTTGATGCTTTCAATCTGCTTCGCATCATCCTTCACGTCAGGTGCCAGCCAGGTATACTCTACATTTCCAAGTTCGTCAGCTGCTTTCTTCGCTCCGCCATCTACTGTCACCCAGTGCTGGTCCATCTGATCCATGGTGATGAGATACACTTTGTACTTGTCGCCGCTTGCTGATGGTTCATCCGCATTGCTGCATCCGGCAAAAACTGTGAGGCCTAGGGCTAGTGTCATCATTGAGGCAATAATTTTCTTTAACAATTTAGGTCCCCCTTTAATTTATGATTTTTATTTCAGGCATTACGCCATTCATAACGAAGTGTGATTATCCTGCGACTTTAAGCCGTTCTCTCTTTTTGGCTTTGTTCTGATTGGACCTCACTATGATATCCAGAAGAACAGAAACAACGACTATGATTCCGATGACGATATTTCTTATGGCAACTGGTGCGCCTGCAAACTGAAGACCATTCTGAAGTACACCCCAGATCGAAGCACCGACAACCGTACCCAGAAGAATTCCCTGACCGCCGAGTGTGGATACGCCACCGATAACAGATGCGGCAACTGCATACATTTCATAACCTGTTCCGGCATCCATGGTGCCCATACCGCTTGTAGCGGTCTGGATCAGTCCTACACTGCTTGCGCAGAAGGCACTGACAAGATAGGCTTTGGTCGTTGTGGAGACGATGTTCACACCGGAGAGATGAGCTGCGCTGATGTTGCTTCCTATGGCATAGATATGCCTTCCGGTTCTGGTCTTGCTCAGAATGAAGTTGAAGATGAGCCAGATGACCAGTGCAATCCATATGGTATTGAATAACCCGAAGGTTCTGCCGTAGTAGAAGAAATTTCTGAATCCTTCTGCTGCCTGCCCGATCGAATCCGTATTATAATTGTTGTTGACGATCTGAGCGACTCCTCTTGCAATGGTCATGGTACCCAGGGTCGCGATGAACGGCGGCAGCTTCGCTTTTGAGATCAGCTGTCCGTTGAACAGTCCGATGAGCTGGGCTGAAAGAAGAGTAATCCCTACAGATATCCATGGATTGACACCCATAGACATGAGCTTTGCCGAAATCATTGCACTCATCCCGATGACCGATCCGATGGAAAGGTCGATGTTTCCGGTAATGAGCACATAAGACTGACCGATTCCGATGATGATGATCGGTGCAATCTGTCTCATCAGATTGGACACATTCTTAGGTGAGAAGAAGGTGGGGTTCAGTATTCCGAATACAATAATCAGTGCAATAAGACCTATGGTTACGGTAACCACCTGCCCCATTCCGCGTATGGCCATGATTTTTTTGATTTTTTCATTGTTCCTTATGGATTCCATAATTTCCCCCTTCTATACAACCCGCTGATCTTCGATTTTCTTTTCAAACTGTGTTGCGTATTTTAAAATCACATCTTGTGTGGCTTCTGTGATGTCCAGTTCCTTTGTAATTCTTCCATCACACATAACGATGATCCGGTCACTGATGCCCAGGATTTCAGGAAGCTCTGATGAAACAAACAGTACCCCTATACCTGCTTCTTTCAGTTTGTTCATGAGGTTGTAGATTTCCACTTTTGCTGCCACATCAATTCCTCTTGTGGGTTCATCGAAAATCACCACTCGTGAATTTCTGGCCAGCCATTTACCGACTACGACTTTCTGCTGATTTCCTCCAGATAGACTGCCTGCATCGACAGAAACATTGGCGAGCCTTATTTTCAGACTCTTTACGGTATTCAAGGTCATTTCTTTTTCTTTCTTTCTCGAAACCAGACCATATTTATTGGTCAGGAGATCCAGATTCGGAAGTGCGATGTTATCGGTAATACTGAGCTTCGTGCAAAGTCCGTCTTTTTTGCGGTCCTCTGGGGCCAGTACAAGTCCATGTTTTATCGCATCTCTTGGTTTCTGTATGATGATTTCCTTACCGTCCAGTATGATCGTTCCGGAATCCATGGGGTCTGCTCCGAAGAGCGCTCTTGTTGTTTCCGTTCTTCCTGCACCCATAAGACCCGCAATGCCTACGATTTCACCCTCATAAATATTGAAGCTGATGTCTCTGACCATATGGCCTGCATTCAGTTTTTTCACCTGAAGGATTTCCTTGCCTTTTTCTCTCGTGATTCTCGGGAATTTTTCATGGATTTCTCTCCCAACCATAAGCGAGATGATCTCGTGAAGGGTGGTGTCCTTGAAGTCCATGCTGCGGATATATTCTCCATCTCGAAGGATCATGACCCGATCTACGATATACTTCAGTTCATCCAGTTTATGGGAGATGTAGATGATTCCTCTTCCTTCCGCTTTCAGCTTTCGTATGATTTCAAAAAGATCGCTGATTTCCTTGGAGGTAAGCGCTGAGGTCGGTTCGTCCATAATCAGCACTTTGCAGTCGGTAGCCAGGGCTTTCGCAATTTCCACCATCTGCTGTTTGGAGACGGAAAGATTGCCTACAACTTCATCCGGATCGATCCTGATGTTCAGCTCGGCAAGTATCCTGCTTGCTTCTTCCTTCATCTTTCTGTCTGACATGATGCCTCTGTGGGTCTCTTCCCTGCCGAGAAAGATATTCTGATAGACGGTGAGATGTGGACACATATTCAGTTCCTGATGGATTATGGAGACGCCCATCTCCTGAGCTTTCAGAGGATTCATATCCTCCACTTCTTCTCCGAAGACTTTTACCGTCCCTGCATCTTTTGTATATACACCGCTTAGAATTTTCATGAGGGTAGATTTGCCTGCTCCGTTTTCGCCTAAAAGCGCAAGAACTTCTCCTGGCTTCAGGTTGAAGTCTACATTGTGGAGCGCCCGTACTCCTGGAAAACTCTTATTTATTCCTTTCATCTCAACAATATAGTTCTCCATAAAAAACCCCCTAATTCAATGTCCGTATCCTGTTACAACAAGTCTATCATAACGATTACATTGTCATAGGGGATAAAATCATGAATTAAGGGGTCAATATTACGATGTTTAAGAGATCATCCTATATTTAACGCTCAAACCGGTAAAAGTCCTCTTTAAGATACTCTCGGATGAAGGAACCTTTCTCGATGGTCAGCAGTCTGTCTGATACAGACAAGGAATCCTGTATGCTGACAGCGAGGATCACGACTGTGATGCCCTTCTTTCTCAGAATATTGATGAGGGTGATGATATATGCCCGAAGGTACATATCGGCATTGGAGAAGGGCTGGATGAGGAACACGATCTTCGGACTGAACAGGTGAATTCTGTGGTACACAAGAGAGTAGCTGCTTCTTGTTCCCACATCTTTCATGTATTTCCGATCCAGATCACTGCCTAGGTATCCGAAGTATTCCTTATGAATGCTCTTTCGCGTTCTTCTTGGCATAAGACTTCTGTGCAGTTTCCGGTCAAGGAGAAAAATCAGATTGTCAAAGTAGCTCATGTCCTTGAATATCATGGATTCCTTAGGATTTTCTTCAATAATGGCAATCTCCTTTTCGATGAAATCTTCACCATTTCTGTATATAAGGGGCTCACCGCAGTAAAGCACAGTTCCCTCCTCGGGAGTTTTATTGCCTTTCACAAGATAAAGAATCTCATCAATGGAATAATTGTCGATATCAAGGATGGTGACACATTCTCCCTGTCTGATCTTAAGGGATAGATGTTCAAGAGGCCCGGAAGATGCATTCTTGAATTCCAGTATGCCCGATGGACCTTCTTCGCTCTCACTAAGATAGGGATGGTCAAAGGATATGATGTAAGGAAGAATGTTTTCGTTCTGAAAAGATTCTTCTTCCAGAATCTTCACCACTCTTCCGTCTTCCATCAGAGCGATTCTCCTGCAGATTTTGAAGGCTTCCTCATGATGGTTTGCGATATAGAGAAAGGACACCTTGTCTTTTTCCGCAAAATAACGCATGAGCGCATGAAATTTCTGAAGCTCAGTTGTACTCAGGTAACTGGATATCTCATTGATGATGATGAGGGATGTTTCGCTTTTGACATATTTGACGAGCTCGATGACACTTCTTTCAAAGCTGTCCAGCTGCATAACAAGATCATCTGCGTGGATACGGATATCGAATTCCTTCAGCAGACTTTTTGTCTCTTCATACAGTTTTCTGCTGCTGATGATGTTTTCACGGTAGTTTCTCGAAAGGACAAAGATATTGTCTGCTACAGTGAGATCTTCAACCAGTCTTGTATGCACATCGATGATCTCCACTTTGTTAATGGCGAGATTGCTGTGCTCGTAATAGTTGACCAGTTCTCCATCGAGATAGATTCTCCCCATATCAAGAGGTGAATTCTGAGTGAGCAGACTCATCAGCTCTTTTATGCCATGGGAGTTCAGGGGAATCAGTCCAAGAACTTCTCCTTTGTAGATATTGAAGTGGATATTATCCAGCCTGAGAATCCCATCCACCTTTTTGGTGACGTGTTCCACCCTAAGCACTTCTTCAATCATCTTTAGTGTCCCCCTCAACTGCAGGGAGCGTCACTTCCACATCGGTTCCGGCATTTTTTCTGCTATATACATAAATACCATACTCATCTCCAAAAATCAGCTTGATTCTGTTGTTGACATTGACAAGCGCTATTCCACCTCTCTTGTCGTAGTCATCCTTCAGGTACTCAAGTGTCGTGCCGTTTAGTCTCTGATTCAGTTCATAAAGCTGGTCTGCATCCATACCCAGTCCATCATCGGATATGGTGATGATCATTCTGTCCTGGGTCAGGACGAGATGGATGCGGATGTTCCCTTTTCCGATTTTTCTCTCTACACCATGAAAGATCGAGTTCTCCAGTATAGGCTGCAGGGTGAGTTTAGGCAGCCTCATTTTCAGGATCTTTTCCTGATCTCCTTTAAACGTAACGGCAAGTGCGAGTCGGTCCCCAAAACGGAACTGCTGGATTTTATAGTAGTTTTCGATATTTGCCAGTTCTTCTTCCAAGGTGACCAGCTTCTCCAGATTTGAGATGGTGTACCTGAAAAAGGTGCCCAGCGCTTCTGTCATCTCCGCTACACTGTCTGCACCTTCGATGAGCGCCTCGCTTCTTATTCCTTCAAGGGTATTATACAGAAAATGAGGATTGATCTGATTCTGAAGCGCCAGATACTCAGCATGCTTTTTGGTGGAGTTGATCAGTTCTCTCGTATTCATGAGTTCTCCGAACTTCAGTATGGCATCTTCCTGTTCCTTACTGTAGGGAACTCTGATTTCATAGATCCCTTTAAGGATGTACCCTTCTGAAAAAAGAGACAGGGTCTTATTGGTTTCTCTCATGGGCCGAAGAACATAGATGTCTGTATAGTACAAAAGTATTCCGGATAGAATCAGATAAAAGAAGAAGGGTATGAATGAGCGGCTCTTCAGGGCATAGATAAAAATGGTGATCAGCATAAGACCAAGGAGGAAATAGAGCGCACAAAACAGAAACATCCCTCTATTGACAAGGTATCCTTTCTTCTGGTTGATCATGCTGTCCTCCTAAGCGTAGATTTTCCTGTATTCGTTGGGCTTCAGTCCTGTTCTTCTGATGAATGAGCGGGTAAAGTATTTCACGTCAGTGTAACCGACCATTTCACAGATGTCTGCAATTCTCAGGTCCTTTTCTTTTAACAGTTCTTTGGCACTGTTCATCCTGATTTCTGAGAGATGCTCGATAAAGGTGACTCCAGTCTCTTTTTTGAACAGTGCACTGAAATAGTTTGAGCTGAAGCCCACTTTCTGGCTGACTTCATCAAGGGAAAGATTGTTCATGTAGTGATCTTCCATATACTTTTTCGCTTCTCTTATGGGTCCTGAGAGCATCTCTTTCTTGTTGATGATGACCTCAGTCATGGATTGAAGAATCTTGTTCTCCAGTGCAATGAAGATTTCTTCCAGACTTTGTACGTGTTTTATACCTGCTTCGAACCTGTCCATGAGGATGCTGCTTTCCGCGAGAGAAAACTTGTTCTTCAGCATGGTAAAGCTGTAGAGATTGCAGATCTCTTTTGCCAGATGGATGACCTCATGTCCTGTGACCTTCTCCTCTTCCCTTATCCTGTCTTTAAGATCTCTGAGAAGCCTTCGGGTACCTTCAAGATCCAGCATGGATACGTGTTTCTCGAAGGACAAAAAGAACTCATGCACGATATCGCGTCTCAGAAATTCACCGGACTCCAGCTGTTCTCTATAGTACACCTTTCCGGCACCCCCGATATAGCTTTCTTCAAGAGCAAGCATCGCTGACTCAAAAGAATGGAGAATACCCCCCAGGTTATCTGTAATATGCCCCAGGCCTAGGGTCACGGTTCTGTTCTGGTATTCAGGGATGCTTTTCTTGAAGAGCTCAATCAGGTCTTTCTCCCGTTTCAAATACTCTTCTTTCTTCTCTTCTGGAAACTGCAGGAGGAGTATCGTATACTGATCTTCCTGATAGATCTCATGGTCGATAAGGTTGTAGCCTTTGAAAGCTTCATCCAGTACGATTGTTATTGTATCCTCAAGAATTTCTTTTTCTTCGGTAGATGTACTCCCTTTAAAATCGGTTTTCATGACCAGAATCTGACTGCAGCGGTTGTCCATATTAAACCCGGACTGATCGGAAAAAAGCTCAGTTCCGCTCATCTCTTCAGGCGTATCTCCTGCCATCAGGGCCTGCATAAACTGTATTCTTCTTCTTTCATTCTCGCTTCTTATACGCATTTCTTTCAGATCAGATGATGCTATCCTGTCTTTGTTATTTCTGATTTTATCACCCAGTTTGAGTAGCGTATCAGTAAGTTCTGTCTTTTGGATGGGTTTCAGTAGATAGTCACTTACGCCAAACTTTATGGCTTTCTGTGCATATTCAAACTGCCCGTAACCGCTTATGATGATAAACTCAAGATCTTTCTTCAGTTCTTTCGCCTTCTCGATCAGTTCCAGACCATCATAACCTGGCATTCTGATATCGGTAATAATGAGATCCGGCTGATGTTTTTCTATAAGTTCCAATGCTTCTATTCCATTATGTGCTGCAGCCAAGACTTCCATGTCCACTTCTTCCCAGGCAACGAGTTTCATGATCAGTCTGCATACACGTTCTTCATCATCTGCTATGATTACCTTCAGCATAATTACCTCCTAATTGTTTTAGCTAATTTCAAATGACTTAAAGTTGATGGAGTTGCCTGTCCGTAAATT